>JBGMRN010000013.1:0-11107 GCA_048061535.1 Thermoanaerobaculales bacterium
AGTATTCGCCTCGCTCATGTGCTCAGCATACCGCGGCGCCGATCATGAGCCTCATGGCCTCGTTGCTCGCCCCGTGTGTGCCTCGGTGTACTCTCTCAGTCGAGAGATATGGCGCTCAGTAGCTCCTGCGTTCCGTCCGGCGGCGTCCAGAATGCTTCCAGAGCTCCGAAGTTGCGCAACCACGAGTACCGAACCTCGATCTCATGGACGCCAGGCGCGAGATCCCATTGGGCGTTTTCTTGACGAAGATCGTTCGCCCCGTGCCTGTTGTCCACGACCAGCATTTCGTCGACGAGAAGGATGCTGTCGCCGTTCGAGTGGAGGCTGAAGCCATACGTGCCTGCTTGTTCGATGGTGATGGCGCCGGTCCAGCGGGCGACCAGGGCGGTGTTCGAGCTCAGGGCTGCTTGGGAGTTCCTGAAACCCAGAAAGACGTCCCTTCGACGTTGGAGGAGCTCAAGCGTCTCGAACTCGTCTTTGGAATCGAGCGAAGGCGGCCGGTCTGCCGTCCATCTTCGAATTTCCCCAAGCAGCGTCGGGCCCGGACCAGTCCACAGGAAGCGGGTGGGGATGACGGATACCGCTTCCGATTCCGATGCCAGCAGAAGCGTCAGCTCCGAGTCGGGTCTCAAGAGCCGTCCCGTGAGCTCGACGCGATGCAGGCCCTTGCTCAGCATGGACACCACATCGGACTCCGAGGTTTCTTCCTCGTTCTTCATGACCGACCGGCCGTCGAGGAAGAGCTCGCCTCCCGCCGCGCTTCTCAGCCGGAGTCGATACTTGCCGAAGTTTGGTGTGTAGAAGAACCCCGACCAACTCGCTTCGACGGGATATGTCAGGTTGGTGGGCGCCGAGCCATGAGAGCCGAGTGTTGCTTCCTTTCGGCTTGTTGCGGGGCCTGAAGACGGCACATACGAGGCGTTGAGCGTGCGCTTGTTCTTGATCTCCTCCATGGAGACTCGGAATGAGGTGAAGAGGGGCCTCTTTTCTTCGGGAGGCCCATACAGAAACGGTTCTTCGATGCCGTTCGGATACATCAAACGGATCATCGGCAGGTAGTGGCGGTTGTTCTGCCAGATGATGAACACGACTTCGCGATCCGTGTCCTCGAGGATGGGCAGCAGCTCGGAGACATTCACACCGTCGAAGCCGATGGCGCCGCGGTTGAGAAAGCGATTCACCCCGTGGGTCCGGTAGATCTGGTGCACACCCAGGTGAACGAACCTCGGTTCCGGGCGCCCCTGAAGGATGAGACGCGCTCTCGTATCCCGAACGAAGCACGCGAGGCCGGTCGTCTCGCGAAAGGGCCGTCGGCCCAAGTAGCGACCGTAGTAGTCCGTTGTGTTCTGCCAGAGTAGAAAGCCGAGCAAACCCACGATGCCCAGCGCGGTGCCCCATTTGGCGAGGTTCTTTGCGGTCGTGGACCGAGAAGAACGGCTGAATCGCTCGGCCTCGGATGCCAGCTTCTCCAGAGGCAAGGCCGCGAAAATCGCCATCAGCGGCAATATTGGGATGAGCCTGGCCATGTATGGGGCATTGGTGGTGAGGACGCCTCCGAGCAGCACCGTGCTCCAAAACCAGATCGAAAGCAGGGCCATCCGACTGTCTCGCCATCGCCAGAGAGACCACGCAATGCCAAGAACGATGAGTGCAGCTTCGGGCCACTTCGCCACGGGTTCACCAGTGAATGTGTAGACCGAGCTCGCGTCAGGTCTGAGAGTGAGGACCGAGAGGGTCGCCGTGAGCTGTCTCCAGAGGGCCCTGACCCAGAGTCCATCCTGAGCCAGTCGTACGCTGACCGGAGTGTTCTCGAAGGCGGCGGGAAACTGCAGGCCGTCTTCTCCGACAGGTCCACGCAGGCCAAGGTGCAGCGGCTCGTGCTGGAGGTCGTATCTCGCGACGATCCAAGGGAGGTTGTTGAAGATCAGCTTCTGCTCGATACGAGCATTGATCACCTTTTGGTGATCCAGATAATACGCTGTCCACGGGGCGGCGAAGAAGCCGCACGCCAGTAGGAACGAAGCCAGGTGGATCCGATACACCCACACGGGTTCGAGTAGCAGCGCCAGAGTGCCCGCGAGTCCCGGTTTGGCGCGTTCGCTCTGCCTCGAGGCCAATTCGCGACGTGTTTCGGCCACGCCAGCGAGTGGTCGCACGACGAAGAGATAGCCGAGGAAAGCTCCGGCAATGACCGGTGCGATTCGGCCGCCGAGGTAGAAGTGCAGATTCGCCATCAGGGCAAACCCTGAAAGGACGAAAGGGGTGATCCGGCGAGATTGGAGGCCTCTGGCCAGGAAGAAGAAGCTCAGTACGAGGAAGAATGGTGTGGTTATATTGCTGAACTGGAGTCGGCTGAAGTGGATCGCGACGTCCGACATCGCCAGGAAAATGCTGGAGATGATCGCCATGCGGGTCCCGAAGAGCTGCCTCACCAAGAGGTAGAACGGAATCAACATCGCGGTTCCCACAAGAGTCGCGAAGATCCGCAGCCCGAACAGGCCCGTTCCGAACAACTTCATGGAGATAGCCACCGCCCAGTAGTAAAAGTTCGGCTGCTCGAACCAACCGGTGCGGAAGGGAGGCGCCTGCCCACCCTCCAAGATTCGGATGGCTGCCATGCCGACCTCTCCCTCGTCGCCGTGCATTCCGGTCGTCCAGTCTCCGAGCCTGAAGATGCGGAGGGCGAGAGCCATGGCGAGGATCAGGCAGAAGACGACAATCTCGAGCTTGTGTTCGCGCAGGAACACCAGCGCGGATCCGGCAGCGTCCCGGAAGCGGTGCGCCGTGGGTCGCCGGCGGGCGTCCATTCGGAGGCTGGTGGCCAGCATGACAACCAGGCCGCCAAGCCAGGCGAGGCCGCCGATGGGAGAGTCATAGTCGGCGGAACGAAGTGCCAGGGTGCCCCAAAAGTACAGCCCGCCCGCCAAGATGAGCATGGCGGCAATGCTCAGCGACCAGGGTGCTCCTGGAGCGCGAGGCGCCTCGACAACGCTGCCATCGTTGGGTGCTTGAGCCCTGCCCCGATCACCGGTCGCCGGCGCCGACGGTTGAAGATTGTCAGAGCAGTCAGATGAAGTATCGAACTGTCCGAGGCAGCTCCGGTTCTTGTCGGTTCCATGCCATGCAACCAGCATCGTCAGCAAGGCTGCGACGTACCAGTAGGTGGCGCCGGAGATCGCAGGCGATCCCCGGTCGTGAATCGTCCATTGTGCGAAAGCTGCCAGCGTCAACGAAAGGAGACCAAGCCAAAGTCCTCGTCCTGGTGCTCGCCAGAGGCTGGGAATACGCTTGGCATTTTCGAAGATCACCTCTCGCCGGTAGCCGGTCGGGCGCCGATTCATGGGTTTTGGGAGGGTGTGTCGACGGGCAGTTGTTCGGGAATTGGGAGCTTCCTCGAGTATATTCTGAGGGTATTCCCGATTGGTAATATGAGGCCGAGAAGCGAAGCCAGGAAGGCGAGAGGGGCCAGAAGAATCGCCAGGAGGCCGTGAGCCCACGTCAGCGGCTGTCGACGCAGCCGTCTACCCTCCCGGTTTTTTTGGCAGGACGCATAGAGGCGATTGGGGCGCCCGGGCAGGAGGTTGAGGAAGTTTTGAAGCGTTGTGAACGGCGAGTACTCCAGGGAGAAATGGCTTTCGCTCTCGACTTCGAAACCTGCGCCGCGGAGCATGGCCCGCAAGCTCTCGGGCGAGAAAAAGAAGAGGTGGTGAGGATAGTCCACCGTGAGGTTGCGCAGCCCGAGGACGAGGATGCCGGGGCTTCGGTAATTCGGCACTTCGACGATCAGGAGTCCGCCATCTTCCAGGATTTCCCAAGACTTTCGAAGGAAGCGCGCCGGGTGATCCAGGTGTTCGAGGACATGGAAGAAAACGACGACTCGAAAGGAGTCGTCCGGGATTTCCAGGTCAGGTAGATCTCCCAGGAGGACCTCCGCACCGAGGCGCTGTCGCGCAGCGCGCGCCGCAGTCTCGGAAACCTGGGTCCCCACCGCTCTCCAACCCCGTTGGGCAAGCATTGCGACCAGGGTTCCTCGTCCGCACCCGATATCGAGGAGGGATGTAGGACCCGGCTCCCTGCGGAGGATGGAGCGCATCCTCTGCCAGCGAAAGGCCCGAACCAGCCACTCCAAGGGGACTGCGAATCGTTCGCCCTTCTCTGCGTCGTAGTAGTCCTTCTGATAGACGTCTCGGAGAGCGTTTTCGTCGGGGAAGACCTTCAGTCTGACGAGTCCGCACTCGCCGCATCGAATCAGAATGGGAGGCCCCTCGTGGACTTCCTCGGCTGTTTCGTCAAGGGGCAGGCCACAAAGCTCGCAGTGCTCCGGCGCGATCTTCAAAGAGACCTTCACGATGGCCTGCGGGGGGTGAAGATCCGGGCATCCATCAGGTTCCATTTCTGGAGCCGGTAGCTCAGAGCGACGCGGAGAACACCGAACCCGTAAATGCAGGATCTCCGCAACCCGATGCTCGAGGCGTCGTCGAAATACCGGGTAGGGCAGCTGATTTCGCCTAACGAGAAACCGAAGTAGTGAGCCTGGGCGATCACCTCATTGTCGAAAACGAAATCATTTGAGTTCATATCGACCGGCAGGAACTCGAGCAGTTCTCTCGAGTAGGCGCGGAGGCCGGTGTGGTATTCGCTCAGGCGGGCGCCCAGGAGGAGGTTCTCGATGAACGTCAGGATTCTGTTGGCGATATATTTGTAAACCGGCATGCCACTCCTGAGGGCCCGGCCGCCAAGGATTCGCGAGCCCAGGACAAGGTCGTAGTGGCCGCTCGATATCATCATCGCCATCGCTGGGACCAAACGAGGACTGTACTGATAGTCGGGATGAATCATCACCACGATGTCCGCTCCGGTCGCCAAGGCCAGCCGGTAGCAGGTCTTCTGGTTACCCCCGTAGCCTCGATTCCGCGGATGAACATGCACGGCGAGCCCCAGCTTCCTCGCGATCTTTGCGGTCGCGTCTGAGCTTTGATCGTCGACCAGGATGACCTCGTCGACGAACTTCCGGGGGAGGTCCTCGAATGTCTGTTGGAGGGTCTTCTCGGCGTTATAGGCGGGCATGACCACGACGATTTTCTTGCCGTCAAGCATCTCTTACCAGGTTCCTCCGGAGTTCTGCCCTCTTGCGCCTGCAGGAATTTCGTGGACGGTTCAGGAGCCAAGGCCCTCATTCTACATTCTCTCCGCAGCCACCAGTCAGCGTATTTTCGCAAAACAGATGAAAACGCTCCCCGGTCTCCGGTAGAGTCAACGGATGTCAGTTTTCCGCGACAACGCCTTTCGGAGACGAGGATCCCCTGCTCTCGTGGCGAGCTGCACGACTGCTGTTCTGGCGCTGGGTTTGCTTCTGCTCTCGCTGCGGCGATTCGCTGGGCCGCCGGACCTTCACGGAGGCGCCTGGTTGTTCTTCTCCCTTGCTTGTCTGCTTGCCGCTCTGTCGGCTCAGCCGTGGGCTGGCCGGAGCGTGCCGAGGAGTCGGGCGGTGAAGCGCTGGGAGCTGTTTGCCCTGTTTCTTATTCTGATTGTCGGTATCGGCTTCCGCGGCCATCGTCTCGCCAGCGCTCCGCACGGGGTCTGGGCTGACGAAGCTCAGAATACGCTCGAAGCGGTCAGAATCCTCGAGGACAGCCACTATCGCCCGGTCTTCGTCGCGGATCGTTCGCAAATCCCGGCGATGACGTTTTACTACTTCGCGGTTTTTGTGAGGTTCCTGGGCGCGAACATATTCGCCGTGCGTTTCGCAACGACAGTGGCCTCTCTTGTCGCGATTCTGATGATCTGGCTCCTCGGTCGGGAGCTTTGGTCTCGCGAGCTCGGACTCCTGGCGGCCGGCCTTCTCGCCGTGAGCCGGTGGCACGTGAGCTTCAGTCGGTTTGCCGTGAGCAACATCTTCGTGACGGTTTTTGTGCCCCTGATCCTTTTCTTCTTCGTTCGGGCTCTCCGAAGAGAGAGCCCCCGTGATGCGGTATGGGCGGGGCTGACGCTGGGAATCGGCCTGCAGTTTTATTACGCGATGGTCAGTGTTCCTCTGCTCTTGGCCTTGATCTTCGCCCACCGCTTTCTCGTGTCGCCTTCGACGCGTCGTTCGTCACCCTTTCTCTTGATGGCGACGTTCCTTGCCATGGCCTTCGCCTACGCCCCAATGGGGCAGTTCGCAAAAGACCATGAAATGCAATTCCAACGACGCTTTAAAAGGGTCTCGGTCTTCAAGACCGCGTCCCTGGGAGAGGCTCTGGACCTCCTGAGGCGCCCGTCCGCAGAGCGGGATGAAGTCGTCTCATCGATTCGAGAATCGACGCTCCGCCACGCGGGGATGTTCCATTTTGAAGGGGATCGAAACGGGCGTCACAACATTCCCGGGGAACCCATGCTCGACCGGGTGACCGGCGCCTGTTTCATGCTCGGGTTCGTCATGTGCCTGATACGGATTCGTGATCCGAGGTACTCGATGTTGCTGCTCTGGTTCGGCGCGATGATCTCGGCGGGAGTGTTCTCGCTGACCTTCGAAGCGCCGCAAGGCGCCCGGACCCTCGGTCTGACCTCGGTGATCGCGATCATGTCGGCTCTTCCCCTGGCCTGGCTCGGCGAGCGGATCGGAGGGTTGGCCCGTACGTTTCCCGAGCTTTCTGCTGTGGCCGGCGGTGCGCCGCGCACCCCAGGTCGAAATCCCATCCGGGCGCGCCTCCTCGCCATGGTCACCACGAAACCCAGTGAGCATCGCGGGTCCGAGAATGGTGGTCGCCGGCTCCTGATATTGACCTGGAGTATTCCGGTGTTGCTTATCAGCGTTGCGGGGGTGTTGTCATGGCATACCTTCTTCCACAGACAGCTCTGGGATCCGGCGAGCTGGGCGGCCTGGTCCACCGTGCAGACGAAGATCGGTGAGGTCGTTCGGGACGAAGGCCGGGATGCCGAGGTCTACGTTCCTGCCGCCTTCCTGGGGGGGCCGACGCAGACTTTGCTGCTGGGGCATCCAATAGTCGCCAAACGGTTCGATCCCTCCCACGACCTTCCGCTCGCGGCGACGGGACGGAGGGCGCTGGTCTTTTTTCAGGGCCGGGATTCCGGGACCATGGAGCGGATCCGGCGTTCCTACCCGGATGCGGACCTCGAGGCGTTCGGCTCGGTCCGTCGGGATGGTTCGCGAGGCACGGTCGTCCTCTGGATGGCGAGGATCCCTGAATCCGACATCGAAGAAACGCATGGCTGGATCACGACATTCTGGAAAAACGAAGAGGTGCAGGACTCCGAACGCATCGTCGCTGCGACCTGGGATTGGCGATCCAGCGACGTCGAGCCCGCATTCCTTGCCAGCATCGAGGGAGCCTTGCGAGTGCCCGAGTCGGGAACCTATCGCCTGCGGGTCGAGGGTCATGCGCCGGTCTCGCTGAGCATTGACGGCGAAGAAGTGTGGGACGCCGGTGTCCTGGAACAGCTTGAGCTCGCGCAGGGCATGCACGCCATCTCCCTGGATTTTCAGGTCGACGGTCGAGCTGACCGCTCGCGCCTTCTCTGGACCGGTCCCGGGTTTCCCGAGCTTCAACCGATCGGGGTCGAGCAGATGTTCGTTCCTGAAGCCGGTGTCGGAGGCCTTCTCGGGCAGTACTTCCCTGGCGTGGGTTGCGAGGGCGAGCCCGAGCTCGAGCAGATCGATTCCCGGGTTGCTTTCCACTACCATTTGCCTCCTCTCAAGCGCCCGTTTTCCGTCAAGTGGACGGGCAGCCTGTTCGCCCCGAGCCGAGGAACCTACGTTTTCTCCGCCAGGGCGATCAACGAAGTTTCTTTGGCGATCGACGGGCGGCAGGTTTTCCCCGTTGCCGCACAGCAAAATGCGAGATCGGAACCGATCGGTTTGGGTGTCGGCTGGCACGCGCTCGATGTCTGCTTTTCGACGTGGAGCAATCACTCGCAGATCTTTCTGGCCTGGCAGACTCCTGGAGGTGTCTCGAAATGGATTCCATCCGAAGTTCTCAGACCTCCGGGCCCGCGGAATCGGCGGCTGGACCTTTCGGATCCTCCGCCGCGAGGGGTGTTGGCTGAGGCACTCGACAGCTCGCATGTCGCTGCCGGCGGGTCTGGAGTCGTTGACGTTTTCGGAGATCCAGCCGGACCACGGTGGATCGATACCTCTCTCAGAGGGGGGGCGAGGATCGCATCGGGCAGGGCCGGCATGTTCTTCCTCCTGGATCCGAATGCGCGGAGCCTGACCGCGTTCGCCGGCGATTCGGAACCCGGGATCGTGTGGGAGAAAGAGGGTTTCATTGCACCCTCAGACGTGGAAACAGGTCCTGATGGCCGCGTCTTCGTGCTCGATGCCGGCGGTTCGATCGAGATTTTCGGTCGGGACGGCGGCCGCCAAGGGTCGATCGATCTCCATGAGGCCGGGGTCTTCCACCCGCGGGGTCTGGCCTTGACGCCGGGAGGAGAGTTCGTCATTGCCGATACCGGGAGGGGAAGGGTCCTGATTGTCGGTGCGGCGGGAGATGTGCGGCGGACGATCGGCCGCCCCGGCAGGAATCTCGGCCAGCTGGTCGAGCCCATGGATGTTGTCATCGATGGTGACGGAGGTGTGGTGGTGGTGGACAACGGCAATCGACGTCTTCAGCACTTTGCTGCGGACGGTACGACGACGATCCTCGTGCAGGACCCGGCGATCGGCGTTGGCTTGCGGGCGCCGCGGCTCACCCGGGATTTGTCGGGAGTCATTTGGGCCACCGGAGGTTCGAAGGGGGTGCTCTGGCGGATCACGAATGGACTGCCGCCGACAGCTCGCGAGTGGCCGATTGGTGTTTTTTCATCCGGGATCGATTCGATGGCCGATGGTGGCCTCCTGTTGCTGGAGCGGGAAAGTGGCCGGGTTCTGGTTTTCCCCCCGGAGTCCTTGCAGGGTGCCGGATCGTCGCCCCCAACCCAACAAGAACGCTGACTCGCGTCGCGTTCAGCCTCGAAAGTGGCGATAACTGGAAAGGAAGGTGTGGACAACGAGCGGCGGAAGGCGGTAAGTTCCGCAGCGGCAATTCACGGGATCCTGCGATGATCGCCCGACAATGACAATGATCATGACGAACCTGCGACGTGTTGGCATGCCGGCATTTGTCGGCGCCGCCCTCCTGCCGGCGGTACTCGCCTTGACGGGGGCGTGCGGGGACGGCCCTGCGCCGGCGGCGGGCGGGCGATCGGGCGAACAGCCTCCATGGCCCCGGGACGACAGCAGCTTGTCCGAGGTGGAGCTTGAGGGGTTGAGGTCGCTCGGGTACGTGGCCGGGGCGTCCTCCCGCGCAACCGGTTCTCCGTGCGGCGTTTCGGTTTTCGATAAAGGCAGGGCCTTCGAAGGGTACAACCTGTTCCAGGACTATCAGAACGAGGCGCTCCTCATGGACATGGAGGGGCGTATCGTCCACGTGTGGTCCCTGCCGGAGGGCAGAATGGAGGCTGTGCGCCTGATGCCGGACGGCTCCATCATTGGCGTCGGGACCGACCTTTTCTTTCGCTTGCGGTGGGACTCGACGCCGGTGTTCAGCGTCCACCATCCGTTCCACCATGACGCCAGGTCGCTCGGTGAAGGGACGTTCCTGGTACTGAGCAAGGAGACGCGCAGGTACGCCGGCCGGAACGTCGACTTCGACCTTGTCGAGCGCCGCGACGCGGGCGGGCAGTTGCTCGACAGCTGGTCGACCTGGGAAGCCCTGGACGAGCTTCGACTGCGCGGCCGGCCATCGGCCCTGGAGACCCCCGCAACGAGCTCGGACCCCCGGCGGTACGACTACTTCCACTTGAACACTGCACGCCCCCTTCCGGATACGCCGCTCGGGCGGCGGGACCGGCGCTTCCGGCAGGGGAACTGGCTGCTCTGCGCTCGCAACACCGACCTGGTTTTCATCCTCGACTCCGAGACTCGGAAAGTCGTGTGGAGCTGGGGCCCCGGCGAGCTCGAATGGCCGCACGCCCCAGAGATGCTTGCGGACGGCACGATCATGATCTTCGACAATGGGTCGCGTCGAAACTTCACGCGCCTGCTCCGGATCGATCCGGTTCGGGGCGTCATCGTTTGGAAGTACGTCGGCACGCCGCCCGATTCGTTCTACTGTTGGCAGCGCGGTGTGGCCCAGCCCCTTCCGAACGGCAACGTGCTGGTCACTGATTCTGAGGCGGCGCGCGCGTTTGAGATCACCCGCGGCGGGGAGGTGGTGTGGGACTACTACCATGCCAACGAGGTGGATGGGGTGCCGCAGAGCATCTACCAGATGCTACGGGTTCCGCGTTCGGAGGTCGAAGCACTCCTCGCAACACATGTACCGTCGGTGCCGGCCTCGAGCATCGAGCGACGGAACTGCGGGAGCCGACCCACGCCCCAGGCGGTGCGCGGCCAGATCCCGGCCCCCGAACCCCAGCCGGAGAAGCGCCTCGATCTCCGGCGCGCCGCCATCGAGGTTCCACCGGCCGCGAAAGGTTCGGAGATGTCGTTGCTGGACGGGGACGAGCGAACTGCGCTCATCACCAAGGGGGTCAACCCGGCCGTCTTCGTCCTGGTTTTTCCGGAGCCGGTCGAGGTGGCCACGATCGGCGTCTTGGTGGGACAACCTGACGACGGGAGCGACAAGAACGACTGGTGGGTCGATGCGGCGGACACGGTCGAGGAACTCAGCAGCGGCCGGGGATCGTTCCGACGTGTCGTCGCGCCGAGACGGAGGGTCGGTGGCGCGTGGGACCGGGCCGGACTCGATCCGTCGCAGAAGGCTCGGTGCTGGCGGGTGACCGTCCACCGGGTCAAACGGGACGATTATGTCCACGTTTACGAGCTCGCCCTGTACCGTCCGTGAGTCCTCGCCTCGACCGATGTCCGGTCGCAGAATCTCGTCGGTTTCGAGAACGACACAGGGCTTGACAAGGCCGATCGTGTATGGCTTACTCAAATGCGCATATGTTAAAATGGAGTGAAGCCTTGAGGAATTTCGGTAAGTATGGCTGGGTCTTGCTGATGGCGCTTGCAGTTACGGTTCCCCTTTCAGCGCAGACTCCCACTCCCACTGCAACGTCGACTCCCACGGCGACGTCGACGATGACTTCGACGCCGACGTTTGCGGCCACCATGACGCCGACG
>JBGMRN010000013.1:11207-31173 GCA_048061535.1 Thermoanaerobaculales bacterium
CGTCGACGATGACTTCGACGCCGACGTTTGCGGCCACCATGACGCCGACGCCGACTGCCACGACGACGTCGACGATGACGCCGACATCGACCGGGGTGGCGACGATGACGCCGACGGCGACTGCCACGGCGACGTCGACGATGACGCCGACATCGACGTTTGCGGCCACCATGACGCCGACGCCGACGGCTACGACGACATCGACCGGGGTGGCGACGATGACCCCCACGGCGACATCGACGATGACGCCGACATCGACCGGGGTGGCGACGATAACCCCCACGCCGACGGCGACGGCCACACCGACCGCTTCACTGACGCCGACTGCGACCCCGGTGACGACGGGAACAGTGACGCCGACAGCCACGACGACTCCGACGGGGGTCGCCACGGCGACAGTGACTCCCACGGGGACTCCTGCCCAGGCTATCCCCGCAATCCCGGTCGCGAGGCCCTGGGGGTTGCTGGCGTTCCTGCTGACGATTGCCGGCGCTGCGGTCCTGCTCCTTCGGCGCCGCGGCTGATTTGTAGGTACCAACTTCCGGGTTGTGTGCGTCGAAATCGGGCCTGAGTCGGATCAAGTCCTCCCGCCGGCGCCCACCGTCTTGAGCATGGCCTCAACACCTGCGTGGATCACGAATTTGTTTGGTACCCGTGGCACCGGCGCACCCGAGGATCGCCGCAGGTGGCCGCTGTGGGATGGCGCCGCTGTCGGTGCTGATGCCGGCCGTCTCCGCCGGCGCTGGGACCACCTGAAGTGCATCGATATTTTTTTCGAAACCGCGGCTCCTGAACCCGGGAAGATGAGCGGGATCGAATATTTCGGCGCCGCGAAGCCTATTGCCCGTGGATTGCGAGCTATGATCGTGGGGGCCTCAGGTTCGTATACTGAAGAGACAGCGAACGTCTGACTGGTCGTTCAACTCGGGAAGGTGGGTGACTCGTGGAGATGATTCTCGCCTTGGTGGTGATTGGTCTCCCTGCTCTCGCCGTGGGCGGGCTGATCCTCGGTCTCGTTTCTTTGACCCGCACCAATCGACTCGGGAGACGGCTCGACGACCTCCCGGACCGGCAGACGATCGGCCCTGCCCACCCATTGGCGCGGCGGATTCGCGATCTCCAGAGGCGGGTTGAGGCCCTCGAGAGGGAGTCTCCCTTGGCGCGGAAACCCGCTGCGACCGAAGAATCCGTTGGACCGCCATTGGAGGCTCCGGCAGTCCCGGCCGAAAGGCCGGGCCCGCCCGCCCCGCCCGTCCCGCCCGAGGATCAATCCGGTGCCCCTTCTCCTCCCGAGGTTCCGGTCCCGACGTCCGTGCCTGCGAACGCCGGGAAGCCCGCCTTCAGCCCAATTCCGCCCGCGCAGGCCCGCCCGCCCCGCCCCCGCATCGAGTGGGAACGGTGGATCGGCGTTCGTGGCGCCGCCGCTGCGGGCGGGGTGGTGCTCGCCCTTGCCGCCTTGCTCTTTTTTCAGTACTCGATCGAACAGGGTCTGATCTCACCGACCATGCGCGTTGTTTTCGGTGTCATCGCCGGGGTCCTTTGTCTCGTGGGATCCGAGTGGCTCGTTAAGCGAAACCAGCCGGCTGCAGCCAACGCCTTGGCCGGCGCCGGAGTTGTCATTCTGTACGGCGCGACCTGGGCTGCCCAGAACCTCTACGCGCTCATCGGGACCGGGGCCGCAGTCGTGCTGATGGTCCTCATCACCGCCGTGTGCGTTTCGATGGCGGTCAGTCGCAACGCCCGATTCATCGCGATCCTCGGCCTGCTCGGGGGATTTGCGACTCCCCTGCTCGTCGCCTCCGAAGTCGACGGCCCGGCGGCCCTGTTTGCGTACATCCTGCTCCTTGATCTCGGCCTCCTGTGGCTGGCCCGCGCCCGCGACTGGCCGATTCTCGCCGCCCTCAGCCTTGTGGGAACAGCCTTCCACCAGATCTTGTGGATCTTCGGCAGCATGGATGCCGAACGCGCCGCGATCGGCATCGCCGTCCTGACCGTGTTCGGTATTGCATTTCTCTTCGTCGGGAGCGATGAGCGTGAGCCGTCCCGCTTGTGGCGGGCAACCCGCGCCGGGGGAGTTGCCATCCCCTTTGCCTTTGCCATTCACTTCGCCGGAACCGCTCAGCTTGCCGAAAACCCGTGGCCGCTCGGCGGGTTGCTTCTGATTCTCAGTGCCGGGGCCTGCTGGCTGGCGCGGAGAGAAACCCCGGGCTCGGCGATCACCGCCGCGGGGGCCTCCCTCGGCATCATGGGCCTGTGGTTCCTCAACCACCGCGTTTCGCCGACGCTCGCATGGCAGGCGGTGGGGTTGTGTGTCGCCCTGGCCGCCGTGTTCGCCGTTTTCGCCGAAGTGTCCCGACAACACACCAGCGCTCGCCGCCTCGGCATGGCGGCCGTGGTCTCGAACGCCGGGTTCCTGGCGCTTCTCGCTTTCGCGCCCGTCGAGAGCGGGGTCGTGCAGCCGTGGCCGTGGATCGCAGGGTGGACCGTCCTCGGCGCCGGACTTGTGGTCCACTCCCGATGGCCGGGGCGCGCCTGGGTCCAGCTCGCAGCCGGTTTGGGGCCGGCTCTCGGGCTGTTTATCGCCATCGGTGCTCAGTACCACGCCGAAGGTGCTCTTGAGACATGGGCGTATCTCGCGATCATCGTTGGCATCGCGCTGGCATTTCAAATCACCGCCCAACTGACGCCGGTCGGGGAACGGCGGCGCTGGGCGGAAAGAACCGCTGCCGTGACGGCTCTGGCGCTGATGCCGGCCACCTCCCTGCTGTCGTATCTCGATCCTGCCAGTTTCGGGCGGAGCACGGCTGCGATTCTGACCCTGGGGCTTCTCGCGGTACTGTCCGCCACCCGGACCAGGTCCGGCTTGTGGTTTCTGGTCGCGACGGTTTTTGCCGCCTGCTGGCAGACGGCGATTTACTTCAACGCGCCATCGCAGCTGGTGACCGGCTCGGGGACACGTCCAGTTTTCGGACTGCTGGCTGTCTCGGCCGCGATGTTCACGGTGTGGCCGGCATTGGTTCCCGGCGCTTTCAGAAACAGCCGACCTGGCTGGTGGGGCGCCGCACTGGCCGGGCCACTCTGGTTTCCCGTCTTAAAAACTGCTTTCGTCAACCACTTTGGCGATGGAGCTATCGGCCTGCTCCCCGTTGCCCTGGCCGCCGTGGCCCTTGTCACCGTCCTGTCAGTGAGGCCGCGATTGCCGGCCGGCGCCCGCCGTACCGCCTTCGTGTGGTACCTGGCCGTTGCCCTCAGCCTGATCTCGGTGGCAATCCCCCTCCAACTCGACAAGGAATGGGTCACCATCGGCTGGGCGCTCAACGGGCTCGCGATTCTCATGCTCTGGGTCCGCCTGAGCCACCCGGGGCTCAAGCACTTCGGACTCGCGCTTCTCGGGGCGGCGGTGATCCGACTGGTGGCCAATCCGGAGGTGTTGAGCTACCACCTCCCGGTCGGAGCTCCGATCGTCAACTGGCTGACCTATACCTACCTCGTTCCTGCGTGCGCTCTGATCTTCGCCCATCGTCTCTTGAAGTCGAGGGAGATCGACCGGCTGACCGCCTGGGAGGCACGGTTGTATTTCGGGAAACGGTCGATCGGGACGGTGATGTGCGGCCTTGGTGCGGTGGTGGTGGTGTTCGCCTGGATCAATCTTGTCATCGCTGACGTGTTCGCGACCGGACCGAGCCTGCAGCTCAGCTTCCAACGTCTGCCGGCCCGCGACGCGACAACGTCGGTGGCATGGGCGGTCTACGCCCTGATCCTTCTCGCAATCGGCGTTCGGTCGCGGAGCAGCTCCATGCGATGGTTGAGCCTCGGGCTGTTGGTCGTCACCCTCGGCAAGGTCTTCCTGTACGATCTCGGCGAGCTCGAGGACCTGTATCGGGTCGGCTCACTGGTCGGACTCGCGAGTTCCCTGATCGTCGTGTCGTTGATTTATCAGCGTCTTGTCTTCAGGTCGTATTCAGGGGAGGACACATGAAGAACATCGACGGGCTCAGTCGCCGCCAGGCTCTCTCGCGAGCCTGTTGTTTCGGAATAGCTGTCCTGCTCGGGGGATCCGCGTGGGCGCAAACCGAAGCACTCGCCGCCATATTTCCTCTGCGCGCGACGATCAACACGACCGGCGTCGGCTGGTGCCGGCTCGAGATCCCGATGGATGTCATCGGACGGTGTCGAGCGGATCTCGCCGATGTTCGGATCATTGCCCACGACGGGCGTGAGATCCCGTACATCGTGGACAGCCCCGAGTCCGCCGACGTTGTCACGAGGGTCGAATACCGCGCTTCGCCCGAGGTTGTCGCCGTCCAGCGATCGCGCGAAGCGCTCGGCGACCGGGTGACCGCCTACCGTGAGAGCTTCGTGCTCGGATTGCCGGCCCTGCCAGCCGACGTTCCCGCCTGGGACCTCGTTCTGTCGACAGCTCGGGTGGAGTTCGTCGGAAGGGTGGACGTGATCGCCGTCGGTCCCCGTGGCGAGCGGATCCCGGTCATCACCGCAGGATCGGTCTTCCGACTGCCGTCGGCAGGGGCGGAAAAACTGCGGTTGACGATCCCGATCCGCAACGTGACGCGTCTTGAGATCGCAATCGAGAGCCAGGATCAGGGCTATCTCCGACCTCGTTTTGCCGTCGAATCGAGCCGCCGCCTCCCCGAGGTCGGCGCCTCGAAGGTCGGCCTCGAGATCCGCGAGATGCGGACCCTCGGAAAAGCGACCGAGGTGGTGATCGATCGTCCTCGGGGGGTCGTGCCCCGCCGTTTGGCAATCTCGACCTCGACGGGCACCTTCCATCGCCGTGTCACGGTTTGGGACGAAGGCCCCGGGGCGGACCCTGAGCCCCTCGCGGTGAGCTCGGTCGTGCGTATCGGGGCGGTGGCGCCGGTCGAGGTCCTCGAGATTCCCATGCGGACTCCCCGCGGCGATCGACTCCGAGTCGTCTTTGAAAACCAGGACAGCCCCGCCTTGGAGAACGTCGGCTTCTCCGCCGTGATGCCCCGACCCGCCCTGGTGTTCTCTCTCCCTGAAGGGCCGCAGTCGGCGACGCTTTTCTTCGGCGGTGGTCGCGCTCGGCGGCCTCGCTATGACCTTGCGGCCCTCGACCCCCGACTCCGCTTGCCGGCCGGTGGGGAGGCCGTTCAGCAGGTTCTCGCCCTGCTCGACCCGGCTCTGACGCATGAGGCTTCGCTCGGCGAAGTCGAAGCCAATCCCGACTACGACCCTTCCCCCGCCCTGGCCTTTGCAATCCACCCCGGCGCTTCGATCGACGGCAGGCTGTTCTCACATCGCAGACGTCTCGAGGTGGCGCCGTCGGCCGAGGGCCTCTCGCGGCTCCGCCTCGAGCCCGCCGATTTGGCCGTTCTCCGGGACGACCTCGCCGATCTTCGCATTGTCGACGACGAGGGTCGCCAGTGGGCCTACCTCCGGCAGGCCGGCGGCCGGCCGGTGTCGTTCCCCCTCGAGATTGCCGGCCACCGGCGCGAAAACCGGACCTCTTATTTTGAGCTCGAGATGCCTCAGGGGGCGCTGGTCCTCGATCGGATCGACATCGCAGCCGACGCGCCGTACTTCGACCGTGACTTTACCCTTCACGGTCGACTCGAGGACGGAAGCATCCGGGAGCTGGCGCGCGGGCGCCTCGTTCGCCGAGAGGGTGATCCGCGTCCAACGGCAATCTCTCTCAAACCGTGGCGGGTGGTCGGGCTCGAGTTGGAGATCGAGGACGGCGATGACGCGGCGCTCGCCTTGGGTCGCGTTGAAGCCTTCTCCGCAACATCCGACGTCTATCTGGCGGCCGGCGCGGGCGAGTACGAACTCCTGCTCGGGAATCCTGATGCCGAGCCACCCGTGTACGAGCTCGAGAGAATTCGATCGACGATTCTGGCCGTTCCGGCCTCGGATGTCGTCTCCGGCGAGCTCGAGTCAAACCCTGCCTTCAGCCCCGCCCTCCGTCTTTCCGGAGTGGGACTCGCCCAGAAGCTCCTCCTCTGGTTTGTGCTGGGCCTGGCAGTGATCGTCCTTGTGGTCTTGACGCTTCGGGCAGCCAACCAGGAAGCGGGCTAGCGCGTTCCCATCCGGAAACTCTGGTTGCCTTCGTTCGTGATCGGCCGTACTGCTATCGTGGTGATCGTGCAGAGAATCTCTTATCTCAAATCGGCGGTTGTTTTTTTGCTGGTTGCCGTTGTCGTCACCGCCCAGGAGACTCCACCGACCGACAGGGTCTTCATCGACAGCGTCCGGGTCGACGTGGTCAACGTCGAGGTCTTCGTGGTCGATCGCCAGGGCCGTCCGGTCTACGGTCTCGAGCGCGAAGACTTCCAGCTTCTCGTCAAGGGCCGGCCGATGGAGATCAGCAACTTCTACGCCCCACGCCCCCCGGCCGAGGCGTTGGCCAAGCCCGAAACGGCGGCCCTCGAGGCGGTCAAGGCCTCGCCGCCACCGCGCCACATCGTGGTCTTCGTCGATCACACAAACCTGCTGCCGGCGAGGCGCCGGCAGGTCGTCGCCTCCCTCCGGACTCTGATTGAAGAGCGGCTCGCGCAGGGCGACCGCGTCATGATTGCGGCCTACGACGCGCGGGTCGAGATTCTCTCCAACTTCGGCGACGATCCCGGGGTCCACGCCGCCGCCCTCGAGACGATCGACCACACCGGGGCGTCGACGTCCGAAACCCACACCGAGTTCAACCGAATCCTCCGCTGCATGGAGGTCTCATGTAACGAGCCCGAGCTGATCTGGGATGACGTCAACTTCTACGCCCGGCAGCTGCGGCACCGCAGCCGGATCATGCTCGCCCACCTCGGGACGGTCATCGACTCGATGGCCGGCCTCCCGGGCCGCCGCTCGCTCTTGATCGTCGGCGATGGGATCGCAGCCCGCCCCGGTGAATCTCTCTATGCTATTTACCAGCGACGGTACTCGGGCGCGGACGGAGGGATCCGTTACCAGTTCGAGGCCAATCGCTACAGCCTCAACCGTGAGATCGAGGAAATCACCGATCTTGCCAACGCGCGCCGCGTCACCCTCTACGTGCTGAATAACGGTGGGGTTGTTGGGAGCCCGCTGTCGATGTCGTCGTCCGCAGTCTCCACGACCCAGATAATCGACACCGAGATCGACTTCGTGCGCGATGCGAACTACTCCGCCAGCATGCAGCAGTTCGCGGTCAACACCGGCGGTCGGATCATCTACAATCCGAACGATGAGACTCTCGACGAGATACGACAGGATTTTGATGCCGCCTACTCCCTCGGTTTCGCTCCCGACCACGAGCCGGATGACAAGGCGCGGGACATCAAGGTCCGGGTGCTCCGAGACGGGGTGAAGGTCCGCTACCGCGACAACTACACGCTGACCACCGACGAGGGTTCGGCCGCGGTGCGGACCAAGATCGCGATGATGCTCGGCGAGACCACGAATCCGCTCGGCATCTCGGCCGAGTTCGATCCGAGCGCCAAGCGGGCGGGCCGGCGACGGCTGATCCAGGTCGCGGTTCGCATCCCGATCGGTCCGCTGACGATGGTGCCGGTCGGCGGCGACCGCTTTCAGGGCCGGCTCGAGTTCGCGTTCTACCTCGAAGATGAGGATGGGGCCTCGACCCCGATCCAGGAGTCCGAGCTGCCGCTCGAGCTGCCCGGCGAAGCGGTGTCGTCAAAGACGCCGATCCACATCACCTACGACGTCGGTTTCAAGGTCCGGCCGGGCGACCACCGGCTGGCGCTCACCGTCACCGACGCGCTCGGGTCAACCGCCTCGACCCTGAGCTGGAACGTGTCGATCGCCGGCGATGGCGCCGTGACTGTGACTGATCGGTAAACCCACAAACAGTGCCCGGTGCGGAGGGTTTCGGTCTCCGTTTCCGTTCCCGATGTTCAGGAGGGCGCTTCAGAATTCCTAATTCCCAATCCAGTCCCTGCTACCCTATCCACCTTGGAGGTGGCGCAACGATGAATCCCACCCGTCCCGGCGCCGGCTGGATCGAGGTGATCTCCGGCCCCATGTTCTCGGGAAAGTCGGAGGAGCTGATCCGGCTGTTGCGGCGGGCGGCGATCGCTCGCCAGCGGGTGCAGGTATTCAAGCCCGCCCTCGACAACCGGTACTCGGACGGCGATATTGTCTCCCACTCGCAGTGGAGGGTCCCGTGCGAGTTGGTGGAACGCGCGGACGAGATCATGACCCGCCTCGACCCGCGCACCGAGGTCGTTGGGATCGACGAGGTGCAGTTCTTCGACGACGCGCTACCCAAGATTTGCGGCCACCTGGCGAATCTCGGCAAAAGGGTGGTCGTGGCCGGCCTCGACATGGACTATCGGGGGGTGCCCTTTGGACCGATGCCGGAGCTCTTGGCGGTGGCCGAGGAGGTCCACAAGATCCACGCCATCTGTGCCTGCTGTGGGGCGCCTGCAGCCTATACCCAACGTCTGGTCGAATCGGACAAAAGGGTTGTGGTCGGCGCAACCGGGGTCTACGAAGCGCGTTGCCGGCGCTGCCACGAGCCGGAGGGGGCGCCACCCGCCAGCGAGCCTTGGTTGTTCCCCCCCGCCGACCCCGGAGGCTCGGAGGAGGAGAAATGACGAAGAGGCGCAGATGGTGGCTTGCCGCCGGCGCGATGCTCTTCACGGCAGCAGCGTTGGCCGTCAACATCGATTCGGAGTCGTCGGTTGCAGGTTTTTTTGTTTTCCTCACGCTCCTGTGGTTGGTGGCGAGCGCCTGGATGCTCGGGTTGCGAGCCTGGCGGTGGATGACCTACCGGGTCGGTGTGCGGCTGTTTTTCTCGTATCTTTTGTTGGGGGTCCTCCCGTTTGTCTTCTTCGCCGCCTTCACGGCTGTCGGCCTGTATATCCTGGCAGGTCAGTACACCTCGGTCCGCTTCGGATCAGAGATGCGGCGTGTTCGATGGAACCTCGCCGAGGACTGCAACAGGGTGCTTCGCGTCTTGGAGCGGGCCGGCCCGGAGGCGGCGGCGGAGCGTCTGCGCGAGATGGCTGACGATCCCCCGGAACCGCTGCCTCGGGTCGCATGGCAGGCTCGGTTCGGAGACGAGTTTGTCGCCTTGAACGGTGGTGAATCGCTGCCCGAAATTACCTGGGTCGCCGGTGAGAAGCGGCACCTCATGGTGCAGCACGGCGCCGACGCTTATGCGCTCGTCGCATCCTCGTCAGAATCGGGGGATAGAGTCGTCGCTTTGATCCCGCTCGACGACGCCACTGCCGCGGCGATCAGCGGCGCCTGGTGGTTCGATGTCGCCCTCTTTTCGGTCCACAACGGGCAGATCGAAGATCAGGGATCCGGCGAGAAGGGAGGGGAGAGCGTCAATATCGAGGCGTCGAACGACGGCAGCATCCACTTTACTCTGGATGGTGAGACGTGGTCGGGGGGCGAGATCTGGCCGGCGTGGCCGGTGACAGAAGGTGGTTTTCTTTCCAGGCCCCTGATCGTCTGGTTTCGGGTGGCGGTAGACCTGGTCGACATCGACTCGGGTGAGACTCTCGAGAGCTCGAACTTGCTCGCCCTGTTGCGCACTTCGCCGAACGCCGTGTGGAACGACTTTATCCTTTCTCGGTATGAGCTCGGCGCTCATATCTGGGCTGTTTTGCTCGGGCTGGGGCTCTTCTTCCTCGCGGGCTACACGCTCGCGCTGACGGTCTCGGTGGCCCTGATCCTCAGCATCACCCGCTCGGTGAAGAGGCTGTCGGTGGGGGCAAGACAGGTGGAACGTGGCAACCTCGACTACCGGGTGCCGGTGAAGCGCCACGACGAGCTTGCCGATTTGGCTCGATCCTTCAACCATATGACCGGCTCGGTCCAGTCAATGCTCGCCGACGTAGCCGAGAAGGAGCGGCTGGCCCAGGAACTGGAGCTGGCACGGCAAATCCAGGAGAGCCTGCTGCCTTCCCGCTACATCGAGTTCGGCAAGTTCAGCATCCACACGAGCTTTCAGCCGGCTGCGGAGGTCGGCGGCGACTACTTCGACGTCTTTTCCATGTCGGATCGTCGCCTGGTGCTGACCGTGGGAGACGTGGCCGGACATGGTCTGTCGACCGGGCTGCTGATGGCGAGTCTCAAGTCCTCGGTGGCGGCGCTGGTGCACGAAGGATATTCGGGGCCCGACCTGATCGAAAAAGTCAACCACCTGCTCGTCGATCACAGCCAGAAGCTCAGGATGGTCACGTTGACGGTGGTGGAGATCGATCCCGCCGATGGGAGCTTCGTGCTCGCCAACGCCGGCCATCCGCCGGCTTTTCTCCTCACTGCCGACGGAGGCGTCGAGGAGCTGATGGCGGGATCGATTCCGATGGGGAGTCGCCTCTGCCGTCCGGTGAGCCTGCACGGCGGATTCCCACCGGGGAGCCGGCTGGTTCTCTACTCGGACGGTCTGGTGGAGGCGGCCTCGAGGGATGGCATCCCCTTTGGTTACGATCGTCTCGCGCAACTGCTGCGCGAAACCTCGGATCTCTCGGGCACCGCGCTGATCGCCAGGATCCTCGAGTCCCTTACCGAATTTTCCGAAGGGACGGCGCCGGCTGACGATCTCACGCTGGTGGTGCTGGAACGAAGGGTTTGAGTCAAACGGCCTCGCAGCAGCAAGATAAAGAAGCGGCCCTCCGGCCGGATACGACGGTGGGGGATTTTCCCCATCCCGAGGGGGTTCTCGTGGGACTATACCCACTTGGCGGTCTCGGTTTCCCCTTCGGACCCGCCGAGTCAGTGTCGGGATCGCAATCATCCGGTGGGCCGTCGATTGGCACGTTTCTTGAAGTCCGGATAGCACGAGAGGCAAGAGGTCACGGGAAGATGGAGCGGGTTGGTGGATTGGGGGGCGTCGGAAAATGAGGAAATTACGAGGCGGTCAGAGAGATCGAACCTCCGGCCCGCGAACGATCGGCTTTGTCTTCGTGTCGGTTCTCCTGGCATCAGCCGGTGTTGTTCTGGGCGCCAGCATTGTCGGTTCCCTGCACGATTTTTCGACGACCGGTGTCGATCCCTATTCCGACCGGCAGTGCGTGTTTTGTCATACCCCTCACCACTCGAACAATGCGCTCCCTATGCAGGCGCCACTGTGGAATCGCTTCATCGACACCAACCAGGTCTTTATCGTCTACAGCAGTCCGACCATGGACACGACGCCGGGGGATCCGAACACGGCCGTTTCAATGCTGTGTCTCGGATGCCATGACGGGACGAGCGGGACGGCGATCGTCAACGGAGTCACCGGCAGCACGAAGCACGACCTGATCAACGCGCCGGGGCCGGGCGGAATACCGGATACCACCTCCTATCCGAACTGCCGGAACTGCCATCCGACAATGTACGGAGATCCTCCTCCATACTGGTCCGGGACGGATTTGTCGGACGAACATCCCATCGCGATGACCTATCCCACCGCCGCCGTCGATCCAGCCTTCAATACTCCTCCGGACCTGGCTGACGGATGGCCGCTGGTGCCGCTGTACGCGGGCAAGGTGGAATGCCCGACCTGTCACGAGGTCCACGACCCGGCGATTGTTCCGTTCATGAGGTTGTCGAACAGCTCGAGCCAGTTGTGCATCACCTGTCACATCAAATGAGTCAAGCGCGGTCTGAGAGACGGTTTTCAAGCTGAAAGTGGCGGCCACGGCTCATGTTGCCGACTCCTCCCACCCCTCGCCACGAAATCCGGTGACCGAGCCGTCGTATCATGGAGAGGCATGATGACGGACCTCCAGCCGGGCATGATGGTAGGAAGATACCGTCTCGAGCGCAAGATCGCTCGGGGCGGCATGGGTGCGGTGTGGGCGGCGCGGGACGAGCGGCTCGACAGAGAGGTCGTTCTCAAGCTCCTGCCGAGGATTCTGGTCACCGACCAGTCGGCGGAACGCCGGTTCGAGCGCGAGGCGCGGGCGATGGCCCGGCTGCAACACCCCAACGTCGTCAGCGTATTCGACGTTGGGGCCGATGATCCGGGCACCGGTGACGAGCTGCCCTACATGGTGATGGAGCTGATCAAGGGGCGGGCGCTCACCGAGGTGGTGGAGCAGGGACCAATGCCTCCTCGGCAGGCGGCGCGTATCGTGGAGCAGATCGCCCTCGCCCTGACGGCGGCCCACGAAGCCGGCGTGATTCACCGGGACCTCAAGCCCTCGAACGTGATGGTGGCCGACGGTGGTCAGGTGAAAGTGCTCGATTTCGGGCTCGCGCGCCTTGCTCAGCGTGACGGCCAGGTGTCTGAGGATACGCTGACCACCCCGGGAATGGTGCTTGGATCCTGCCCCTACATGGCCCCGGAACAGGCCCTGGGCAAAGAGGTGACCCCCGCCTCGGACATCTTTTCGTGCGGGGCTGTTCTCTACGAGGCACTGTCGGGCCTGCGGGCGTTCGACGGCGCGACTCCCATGCAGGTCTTGCAGGCAGTGGTGCGATCGGACTATCGACCGCTCGAGGAGGTGGCGCCCGAGACGCCGCCCGAGTTGACGGCGGTGGTCGAGCGGTGCCTGCAACGAGATCAGAGCCGCCGGTACCCGAACAGCGCGTCGCTCGCCCACGACCTGGCGGTCTTTCAGGGGACCGACGAGGACAGCCTCGCCGAAGCCCCAACCCTCAGGCTCAGCACCGGCAAGCTGCAGGCGGTGACCGCGCGCAGGCGCCGAATTGCCATCCGGGCCGGGGCGGCGGCCGGCGTCGCCCTGACAATCGGACTGCTCGCCGGTGCTCTGGCCGGTAGGTTCCGAACTGAACCGTTGCGGCCGGATCCCGGTCGCTGGGCGGTGCGCAAGCTCCTCGAGAGCGTCGGTAAGCTCCAGGGCGTCGGCTGGAGCCCCGACGGAAAGGAGCTGGTCGTGGCCCAAATCGACGTGGGGCGCAGTGAGGTGCTGGCCGTCGATGCGTCCTCGGGGGCCGTGCGCACGTTGGTTGCGTCGGGCCCGGGAGAGACCCTGGGGAAGTCGGTTTTCTCCCCCGACGGCAAAGCCCTGCTGGTGCACGTGATCGCCGATGGCCGGCCGGAGCTGCGCGTCATCCCGGCGGTTGGCGGACGCGCGACCGCCACGATTGAAGGGGCCGACGGCGGCTCGTGGAACGATGCCGAAACCGTGTTGTTTTCCAAGGAGGACGGCCAGGGACGCAGGGAGCTTTGGAGCTATTCTCTGAGCAGGGGAGAGGCGATGCTGGTTCGCACGGCCGAGAACGGCCGCTCCTGGTGCAGCGTCATGCCCCGGCCCGGCGGAGGATTCGCCCTTCTTGCCGGGCCGGCCAACATTCCGAACAGCCTTTGGGTTGCGTCGGGCGTGGGGGAGCCCGCGAGAAACTGGTTGACCGGCGGCAAGAAGCTGCTCGGTGTCGGCTGGGCGCCGTCGGGCCGATCTCTGGTGGCCTCGGTGGAGGGCCGGCTTGTCCGGGTCACGGCGAAAGGCGCCGCGCCCCTGGTCCCGAGGTTGGAACGGTTGTTGTCTCCGGCCCTGGCGCCGGAAGGCAGTCGCTTGGCGGTCATCAAACGCATGGAGACGAACGACATCATTTCCGTCGATGCTGACGGCGACGGGTGGTCGTGCCTGCTGTGCCAGGTGCCGAACAGTGGGTGGGGCAGCATCGACGTTGACGGGGTGATCGCCTACCGCCGATACGTGGCCGGCAACGCGACCATTTTTCTTCGTGAGCGCTCCGGGGTGGAGGTTGCCCTCACCGAAGCGGCCGAGGACGCCTCCTGCCCGTCGTTCTCGCCCGACGGCGGCAGGGTTGCGTATTTGGCGCGTTCGCCGGACGGTGCGCTCGAGCTGCGGGTCGTGTCGCGAACGGGGGGGCAACCGGTGACGCTGGCTTCGGGCGTTGAAGCTTCGGAGTATCCAAGTTGGTCGCCGGATGGCCGCCTCTTGACCTTTGCGGCCGGATCGCCGATCACCGTTCGGGTCGTGTCCGCTGCCGGAGGGCAGGTACGGGTGCTCACACCCAACGGGGGTGATTATCCACAGTGGAGCCCGGACGGACGATGGATCGCATACTCGGTGTGGACCGAGGACTCGGACCCTGACCAGGGCGCGTGGGTTGTGCCCTCAAAAGGAGGGGACCCTCGCCACATCGGCAGTGAACCGACCCGCCTGGTGTGGAGCATCGACGGGGAACGCCTGTGGCAGCTTCGGAGGGTGGGCGACGAGATCGAGCTTTGGGAGGCGGCCGAGGGGGTCTGGGAATGGCGCCGCAGATCGGTCCTCGATCTCGGGCGCCCACCGGCGACCCACATGGAGCACCTGCCGCTGACCGTCGACCCAACGACCGGTTTACTGGTCATGAACCGCCGTACCGCGATCGGGAGCCTGCTGGTATTCGAAGATCTCGACCCGCAGCGGTGGTAGGGCATTGAGGGAAAGACGCGTTCATTCTGGGCCGAGCAATGAACCTGCGGCTGTGTCTCATTTGCGTTCCGGCCTTGATCATATTTTGAGACCCTGATAGATTCGGCAGACGCCGGGACGCGTGTGCAAAGGCGGCTCGGAGAAATGGAGGAGAAAATGAGAAAGTTGTCATTGTGGATGTTTCTCGGGCTTGCTGCGGTGGTTCTGGTGTCCTTCAATGTCCAGGCCCAGGATCATGCGTATGTGGGCGCTGCGAAATGCAAGATGTGCCACAAGGTGCAGTACGCCTCATGGGAGGAGACCGTTCATGCCAAGGCGACCGACAATGCCAAGGCATCGACCGAACGTGAGTTCTCGGCCGACTGTCTCAAGTGCCACGCCACCAACGCCGACGAGGCGATGGCGGGTGTCCAGTGTGAGGCATGCCATGGCGCGGGCGCCGACTACAAGAAGATGAGCATCATGAAGGATCTCGAGGCCGCAACCGCCAACGGCCTGGTCATTCCGAGCCAGGAAACCTGCGACGGTTGCCACACCGGCGACGACCATGCGAAGAAGGTGGTCAAGGCGGAAAACCTCGACAACAAGAAAGCCATCCACGAGTTCAAGAATCCCCCGGGCGAGTAAATCCTGGCGTTCCGATGATTGAAGGGCGCGGCTTCGGCCGCGCCTTTTTTTGTGCTCATGTGATCCAGCCGACCGAAACCCGACCGAGCTGGAATCATATTCGGTACCATCTGTGTTGCGCTAATCTGCAAATCCCACCACGTCCGTCGCATGGTGAGAATCGCGGACGCATCGAGGAGGAACATGCCGACAGAAGATCACCGGGAAGCCATCTCGCTGGACGAGGCGCGACGGCGAGCGGGTTTTTTGGCGTTTCCAGTCCCGGGTGACGCGAATCGGCTCGGCGGGATCGGTCTCGAGCCGGAACTCTTCCCGATCATCACCGACCAATCCGGCGCGCCGCTGCGTCGCCTCCAGCTCTCCGATCCCGGCGGGGGCGGCGTCATCGAGATCGTCGACGGTCTCGCGGTCGCCGACCCGAGGATCGGCGCTCGGGTCGGCCGGCTTCCGGGGCCCGTCGAGTTCCCGGTCGAGGGCGGCGGACGTCTCACCTTTGAACCCGGAGGCCAGGTCGAGCACTCGACCGCCGTCTACCCGGGGGTGGGCGCCGCGGTTGAAGACGTCAAGGACGTGATCGGCCGCCTCCGCGTGGCCTTTGGAAAGCACCAGGTGGCGCTCGCGGCTGTGGGCATCGACGTATGGAACGACGTCGAAACGGTGTCCCAGCAGCTGCGCGCGGGTCGTTACACCGCCCAGGCCGCTTACTATCGGCAGCGCGGTCCGTGGGGGGCGGTGATGATGCGTCACACCGCCAGTCTCCAGATCAATCTCGACCTCGGGCCGGAAGGCGTGTGGCAGGAGAGGTGGCTGGTGGCGAATCTGGCCAGCCCCCTGTTGACCGCGTCGTTTGCATCCAGCCCCGGCCCTGACGGGGTGGTCTGCGCCCGGGCGCGGACGTGGCAGGAGCTCGACCCGACGCGGGCGGGCTTTCCGCGCTTGCTCGTCGAAGGAGCCGGCAACGACCCGCGCCTGGAGTGGGGGCAGGCCGCGCTCGATGCGGACGTGATGCTCTTCCGCCTGTCGGAGACTCGCTACGAACCTGGATGTCTCGGGTGCAACTTCATCGGGTGGATCCTGGACGGACATCCAAAATGGGGGTGGCCCACTGTCGAGGATCTCGACTACCACGTCACGACCCTCTTCTTCGAGGTCCGACCGCGGGGGTTTCTCGAGCTGCGCGCGGGTGAGGCCCTCCCCGATCGGTGGCGGGCCGCGCCGGTGACCGTTTCCGCGGCCCTGTGCTACGACGACAACGCGCGGGCGGCGGGAATCGAGCTGCTCGAAGGATGTCGCACGCGGCTGCCCGAGCTGTGGCGCCGGGCGGCCACCGACGGGGTGCGCGATCCCGAGATTCGCGACCTTGCCTGCCGGCTGTGGGAGATCGCTCTCGAAGGGGCCCGTCGCCTTCCGGAGGAGTTTGTGGGAGAGGAGGATCTGGCGACGACCAGGGCCTTCCTCGATCACTTCACCGCCCGCGGGCGCACTCCGGGGGACGATCTGACCGAGCTCCTCGAGGAGAATCCTGCACGCGCCCTGGAGTGGGCGAGCACGTAAACGAGTTTTGAGGTCTTAGTTTTTGTTTTAAGTTATCGGCGCCGGGGGAGCGATGGCGTTTTGGAGGGCGTTTTGCCCGCGCTTGGGCGCGATAGCCGTAGGTGCCTCGCCTCCGCCTCGCCGAAGCGCTCATCAGACAGTTCTCGCCCTTCCGCGAGGCGGCGTGCCTGGCATCCTCTCGGGGAGCGCGGCGACAAAGGGACGCGCCGAAAATTGGAAGCGCGATTCCAGCGCGCGATCCAAAGCTCCGGATCTGCGCTTCAGGAAGGTGACGCGACCTTCTGCCAACGCGCTTCCCGAGAGACCCCCCCTTGAGGGTTTGGGGACTCAGCCGTGTTCTCTTTGCGGCGTGGATGCTCCCAAACCCGTCAAGAACGGAACGTCCGGTCGATGCGCGCTTGCCTTAACGAAAAACTCAAAACTGAAACCGGTATTCTCTTGTCGTTCGAAGGAGGTTTCGTGATGATCTTCGACTCTGAAATCGACCGGGCGGTGCGGGCCGGGACGCCGCTGACCGAGACCCCGCCCTGGCGGGCGTTGGCCGAGCATTTCCAGACGATGCGCTCAATCGACATGCGCGAGCTCTTCGCTGCCGATTCCGAACGGTTCGAGCGCTTCTCCCTCGAGCTCGAGGACCTGCTCTTCGACTACTCCAAGAACCGCGTCGACGAGGCCACGGTGGGACTGCTGTGCGAGCTGGCGCGTGCGAGCGGGGTGCCGGAGGCGGCAAAGGCGATGTTCTCCGGTGAGGCGATTAACTGGACCGAAGGCCGGGCGGTGCTCCACGTGGCTCTGCGCAACCGCGCCAACACGCCGATCTTGGTGAACGGTCGGGATGTGATGCCGCAGGTGAACGCGGTGCTCGAGAAAATGCGCGGTTTCGCCGAGGCCGTTCGCTCGGGAACCTGGCTGGGCTTTACCGGCCGGCCGATCACCGCCGTTGTGAACATCGGTATCGGCGGTTCGGATCTCGGGCCGGCGATGATCAGCGAAGCCTTGCGGGCCTACCACGATGGACCCGAGGTGCGGTTCGTCTCCAACGTGGACTCGACCGATTTCGTCGAGACGACGCGGGATCTCGACCCCGCCGAGACCCTCTTCGTGGTTGCATCCAAGACCTTCACCACCCAGGAGACGATGACCAACGCCCGCACCGCGCGAGCGTGGCTCGTGGATGCGTTCGGAGAGGACGCGGCCGTCGCCCGCCACTTCGTGGCGCTGTCCACCAATCACGAGGCGGTGGAGGCATTCGGCATCGATCCCGAGAACATCTTCGAGCTCTGGGATTGGGTGGGCGGTCGCTACTCGAGCTGGTCGGCCATCGGCTTGACCATCGCCCTCGCAGTCGGCTTCGACCGCTTCGTCGAGCTCCTCGAAGGCGCACACGCGATGGACCGGCACTTTCTGGAGACCCCGCTCGAGGGCAACATCCCGGTGCTTTCAGGCTTGCTGGGCATCTGGTACCGGAGCTTCTTCGGCGCGCCCACCTGCGCCATCCTGCCCTATGACCAGTATCTCCATCGGTTGCCCGCCTACCTCCAGCAATGCGACATGGAGTCCAACGGGAAGTCGGTCGACCGCGAGGGCAATCGCGTCACCTACGCCACCGGACCGGTGATCTGGGGGGCGCCGGGCACCAACGGCCAGCACGCGTTCTTCCAGCTGATCCATCAGGGCGCTGATCTGGTGCCGTGCGACTTCATCGGCGTGGCAAACTCCCACAACCCGGTAGGCGACCACCACCGGAAGCTGATGGCCAACTTCTTCGCCCAGACGGAGGCGCTGATGCGCGGCCGGACCGAGGCCGAAGCGAGAGCCGAGCTCGAAGCCCAGGGGCTCGAACCCGCGGCCGTCGACGCGCTGGCGCCGCACAAGGTCTTCGAGGGCAACCGGCCCACCACCACCATCCTTCTCGACCGCGTCACCCCACGCTCGCTGGGGATGCTCCTGGCGATGTACGAGCACCGGATCTTCGTCCAGGGAGTGGTGTGGCGGATCAACAGCTTCGACCAGTGGGGGGTGGAGCTCGGAAAGGTGCTAGCTAGTACGATCCTCGACGAGGAGGAACAGCTCCTCGCCGGCGAAACCGTGGATCTCCGCCACCACGACAGCTCGACGAGGGCCTTGATCGAGCGCTTCATCGTTCGACACAGACAGCTCTCAACAACAGAGACATAGAGGAACACCTAAGAAACCGTAGAAAACGCAGGTGAGCGCAGATCCACAAAACACAGAGCCGCAGAGGGGGTTGGGAGGTCGATCCGCACCGACGGAGTATCCCGCCCGCACGTCGCCAGATTTCGCGGCGAGGGGTTCTTGACGCAGTGGGTGTCTGCGCGTTCACAAGATTCGGAAGCGAAGGCGAAATAATTGCGGTACGTCGGGTGAGCAAATCGAGAAAGTGCAGACACGCGCTGTGTATTGCGCCCCATAGTAGAAAGATGGTGAGAAAAGCGGGTTAGAATGCCGACTCCCCCGGAGGGGGGTGTGGAGGACCCATGACCCTGATTCGCGTGGCGCACTCGCCGGACTCCGACGACGCCTTCATGTTTTTCGCTCTCGCCAAGGGCCTCATCGACACCGGTGATCTCCGGTTCGAGCACGTGCTGTCGGACATCGAAACCCTGAACCGCGAGGCATTCGAGGGCACCTACGAGGTCACGGCGGTCTCCATCCACGCCTATGCCCACCTCGACGACCGTTACGCGCTCCTCGGCTCGGGCGCCTCGATGGGCGACGGCTACGGTCCGGTGCTGGTGGCGCGCGAGAAGGTGGCTGCGGAGGACCTCCCTTCGCTGCGGGTCGCCATCCCCGGAACCCTCACCTCCGCGGCCCTCGCCCTCAAGATGTGGAACCCGAACCTCGACACCGTGGTGCGTCCGTTCGACGCCATCATGCCCGCCGTCCGCTCCGGGGATGTCGATGCGGGCGTGGTGATCCACGAGGGGCAGCTCACCTGGCAGGACGAGGGTTTCCACAGCCTGGTCGATCTCGGCGTCTGGTGGGCCGAAGAGACCGGAGGACTGCCGCTGCCGCTCGGGGGCAACGTGATCCGGCGCGATCTCGGGGACGAGATAACCACCCGCGCCGCCGCCCTCCTGCGTGAGTCCATCGAGTACTCCCTCGAGCATCGCGAGGCGGCGCTGGATTACGCCCTCGACTACGGCCGCGGCCTCGACCGCGACAAGGCCGACCGCTTCGTCGGCATGTACGTCAACGAGCTCACCGTGGATTACGGGGAGCGCGGCCGGCAAGCGTTGCGCGAGTTCCTCGGCCGCGCCCATGCCGGGGGCCTCATCCCGAAGGTGCCCCGCCTCGACTTCCTGTAGCCGGAGGTGTAAGCCGTATGTCAGGTTAGTTGTCAGCGTTCTTCCCTCGCCGCTGACCCGGCTTGCACGACTTGGTCACCTCCCGCACAGGCCGGTGAGACAACGCATGGGCTGGTCTTATAGCGGATGAACGGGTTG
>JBGMRN010000014.1:0-30166 GCA_048061535.1 Thermoanaerobaculales bacterium
GGTTAGGAGGTTAGGAGGTTAGGAGGTTAGGAGGTTAGGATTCGCGCTTCTGGTAGGTGACGCGACCTTCTGTCGTCGCGCTTCCCGTGGATTGCCAGGCTGAAGCCTGGCACGTCCCGCCCATCGCGCCCAATCGCGGGCAAACCGCCAACGGCAGCGGGTCAGGGTTCAAACCTCATCCGAAGGAGGAGCCAATGAACCCTCCGCTGGTGGTGGTGCTTCACGGCGCCCGCAGGGCGCCACTAACCCGCATATCTCACCAGCTATCTACTGCGGGGCGCAATACACAGCACGTGTCAGTGCTTTCTCGATTTGCTCGCTCGACGTACCGCAAGTACTACTTCGCTCCCAAATCTTGCGAGAGCACAGACACGCTCTGCGCCTTGCACCCCTCGTGACGAAACCTGGTGAGATATGCGGGCTAACCTGCCTCAGCACCCCCGGTAGTCTCCCCGCGCCGATAATTCCGGATTCCTAATTCCTAATTCCGAATTCAAAGGGGTTCACCCCTGCCGCATCATCTCTTCTATATCGTGCATCCCCGTCGGCAAGTCAGCCGAGAGGTTTTCCGCCCCCTCCTCGGTGACCAGGAAATCGTTTTCGATGCGGACTCCGAGGGCCTCGGCCGGCAGGTAGATCCCCGGTTCGTTGGTGATCACCATTCCCGGTTCGAGGGAGGTCTCGTCATCTCCAGGGTCATGGGCGTCGAGTCCCAGAAAATGCCCAAGACCATGAATAAAGTACTGTCCGAGCGGTTCACCGGTGGTGTCACGAACATCGGACCCATCGATCGCTCCGTACGCGATCTTGCGCAGATCGAAGATAGTGATCCCGGGTCTGATTGCCTCGGCGACTCGGTCGTGCGCCTCCAACACCAGATCGTAGATCTCACGTTGGCGGTCGGTGAACGATCCGTTCACCGGATAGGTGCGAGTGACGTCGCCACAGTAGTAGCCGTATCGGGCGCCGATATCCACCACCACCAGCTCTCCGTCGCGGCAGACACCGACATTTTGATCGTAGTGCAGGGTGGTTGCGTTGTAGCCGGAGCCGACGATGTTCGGGAAGGCGGCCCCTTCCGCACCGGCCTCACGAAAGGCCGCGAAAACGATGCCATCGACCACCCCCTCGCTGACCTCCGGCCGGATCGCGAGCGCCGCCCGGCGATGCGCCCGCACGGTGGCTTCAATCGCCTTTTTCATCATCGCGACCTCGCCGGCATCCTTGACCAACCTCAGGGCCGTCAGGTATTCGCCGATGTCACGCGTCGCAAACGACGAGAGCCGTCCGCGCATCCGAGAGACAAACCGGTGTGACGGGGGCAGCTCGGCTTGTACCGACACCGGCGGAAGCACTGTGCTCAGCACCGCGCCGGGCTCGGCCAGCCATCCCTGCAGTCTCCCTTCAAATCCCGGAACCGGCCTCCGCCGGCCGTCGAGCACGACCTCAGATGCTTCGGTGGAAAAGACCTCGTTGAAGCCGAGGGCCGCAGCAGCCTCCGGACCAGGGCCCCATTTAGGACCGGTCCACCGTTCGACGTTCTCGTTGCGCGGCGGGAGAAACAGCGCATCAGTTCCCTCCGCGGGACGTGACACCAGGATCGCGTTCGGAAGCTCCACTCCGGTCAAATAGAAAAAGCTCGACTCCTGCCGAAAAGTGCCGACATCCCCGTAACCGCGATCGTCTCCAGCTCCCCAAAGCACGATCGTGCCCTCTCCGATGCTTTCGGCCAGACGACGTCTCCGATCCCGGTAAATGTCGGGCGACTGTAGCTCCGCCGCATAGTTTCCACCACGCATGTCCAGGCGCGTCATGAGCCCTCCCTAACCTGTCTTCCTGCGCCCTTCGCTCGCCGGGCGTCACTCGGTATGAAAAACGAATTCCTTGGTGCCGCGCCCTATCTCCACGCGATCACCCTCTTGGAGCAGATGCTCGACGGTCCGTTCCCCGTTCACATACATTCCGTTCTCCGAACCAAGGTCGAAAAGGGTAAAGCCCGCGGTTGTGAGTTCCACCTTGGCGTGCTGGCGCGACACCGTTCCTTCCGGAATACAAATGTCGTTCGTGTCGAGGCGGCCGATGGTCGTGCCGGTCGGTGACAACGTAAACACCTCCTCGGTTCCATCCTCGGCGACCGCCACGAAGCGCGGGAGTCCCAGCATCGCGGTCGCCTCCGGCTCCATGAGTTCGGCGGTGTCTTCAACCGATTGTTCCTCTCCCTTTTCGTCGGCGACCTCGACGGAGTCCGCGGGGCCCTCGTCCGGCTTCGCCTCCGAGGAGGAGTCATCCTCGGCCTCCCCCACCTGTGCCTCCGGAACAGGCTCCGGCGGTAGGGTCTCCGTGCCCGACAGCAGCTCCTCCTCGGAGTGGAATGCCTCGATGAACCGTTCCTTCAGCTTCTCGCCATCCGCAAGATCACCCTCGCTCTTCGCGAGCGCCTCGTCGCACTCCCCACTCCGGGTCTCGAACTCGCCTTCTTCGAACTCGCCCAGCTCATGGCGGAAACCGAGCTCCTCCTTCGCGAGGCGTGCACTCTCGACGGCTTTTCCCAGTTTCTCGTTCAGTATCATCAGTCTCGCGTATTCAGCCTTGGCGCGGCTCTTGAGTGGCCGGGCTTCCTCTTCGAGACGGTCATAGCGGGTCGAGTAGTCGGCATGCACCCGCACGAAGACAGCCTCGGAGACCTCGTCCCGGTGTTCTTCCATCGTGTCCAGCCGCTCCCGAAGGGTCTGCTGCTCCTCCTTGATGGTGCAAAGATCCTGAATCGTCGAGACGTCAATCTTTTCAAGCTCTTCCAGCATGTTTGCCTCCTCAGTGGTGCCTTTCCGTTGGCACGGACAACGAGTCCCACTTTACCCTAAAACGAGCGATTCTCACCGGCAATCCAGCCCGCATTTCTCACCACCTTCCCGCTTCGGCCGACGACTCACCACTTCAGCCTCGCGATGAAATTTGGTTAGGGAGGAGGGCGGCGCCGAGCGATTCCGTCGATGAGCAGAAGCATGAGAACAGCCGGGTTCATCTGCAGCCCCTCCGGACCCCTCCGCCGCGGGGGATTCAGCTCCACGATGTCTCCTCCGACAACATCCAGTTCCTCGGTCGCGAGCCGGACCGCCTCGAACAGCTCCCACCACTCGAGGCCGGGACCGCAGGGAGTCGAGACCTGCTCGGCAATCTCGAACGGCGAGAGAACATCGAGGTCGATGGAGATGTAACATGGCCGCCCTTTTCCAATGCCCCGGAAAAGATCCCGAAAACTGCCGCGGTCGGCGACCAGCCGTTTGAGGGCGCCGATGGAATACAGGTGGACCCTGTCTCGAAGGGTCGGATCATCTGTGAAATGGGCAACATTGCCGACCCGGCTGTCGAAATGAGTTCGCAACCCGAAGGAGTAGACGCTCTCGAGTCCCGAGTAGGCGAAAAGATTCGAGACCGTGCTGCCGTGATTGTACGCAACCGATTCGGAGTAGAAGAGGTCGTTGTGGGCATCGAAATGGATGAGGCAGAGATCCGGATAATGCCGGATCAAAGCATCGATGATGGGAAACGAGATGGCATGGTCCCCACCCACGAAGAGCGGCCGAATCCCACCGCCGACAACCCGTTCCTCCACAAAGGAACGGATCGCCAGCACCAGGTCTCCGACCGTCCGAATCCCAGCGCCGAGATCGCCGTAGTCCTTGGCCATGATGTTCTTGCATAGGACTTCCGGAAACTCGTTCTCGATCGCCAGTTCGCTGAAAAACCCGTCCCGGTAGATATCGAACCAGAATCCCACCTGTTGGGTGATCGCTCGAAGGTATCGCGGCCCGAAAACCGTTCCAGACGACGGGGGAACCGACGCAAAGGGAATCCCGAGGAGACCGATTTCCACCTCATCGTCGTCGATGCTCGCCGGAAGGTTGAAGAAGGACGGCTGGTGAAAGAAATGCCGGGCTTCCCTTTCTTCGAACTGCCGAACGGCCTCCTTGTGATCAGCGGGTCTTTGGGAACCTCTGGCGGGAGAAACGGGTCGTGCCGCTTCCCCGTCGGCAGGCCCCGGCGCTTTCGGGAAATCGGCCCTCCCCGGTTGCTCCGCTTCGAGGTAACCGGCGCGGATCAGGACCTCCACTGAGTTCCGGTCTTTCGGATCCTCGAAGAGACCTTGAATCCGGTCCAGGGACCACGCCTCTCGATCCGGGTTCGCCTCCTGGATTGCCCTGACCAGGCGATAGACCTGCTCGCGGACCCTCTGGGTCGGCACGAAGACAACCGGGGCGAAACTGGCTCGGTCGTCGTACAGGTAGTACCTCGACCCCAGTCGGGACGCTCTCACGCCCGGCAGCAACCGGTAGCCGAACTCCCCCAACGCCGGCACGTCAGTCGGCACGTTCATCTTCTGGCCGCTTTCATCGTATGATCCCCTGCCAGTCTATCCCGCCAATACCTGGGCGTCGTATCGAGGATGCCGAGGCACCTTCCTGCTTGGGCTTCGTGACCGACAACCACCTCGTGTGGTGCAGGCAGGATGGATGCATCGGCGGCCGAATACCACACCAATTCCGGCGGGATACACTAGGCTAGCAGAACCTATGATGATCGACGAGATCTCGAGTGCCGATTGGAGCCGGAGGGTTCTTCGCGACGCCTCAGGCGACGGCCGGGCCATCGAAGAGCTGCAGCTCAGCGACGGTTCGATCAGGCTCCGCCGCTGCCCCTGGGAACCCGATCTGCCGATGGTCGACGAACCGCAGCTTGAAGCCTGGGTGAGAACCCTCAACCGGGCAGATGTGGTCGGGGCATGGTCGGCTCTCGAGGAACGTTTCGTCCAGCTACGCTTTCCGGTGCGCGCGGGGATGAGTCAGGATCCGGATTACTTGAGAGCAACTCGGCGCGGCGAAGCGCCGGACCCGGGAGAAGGCGGGCTGGAGCTCGCTCGGCCGGAAGACCTGGAACTCACTCTCCACCCCTCGCTCGGTGGTGCGGTGCCGGTCATTGTCGCCCCCTACCGACGAGATTTCGAAACCCTCGTCCAGGCCCTCAGCCGACGCAACGAGCCGCAAGCCATACCGGCGGCGCAGGGCGCATGTCTGGTGAGCGGACTCAACGATTGGGAGCGCATTCAGCACCATCGACAACTCTGGAATTCAACCGATCCGTCGCACGGGTTTCCGGGAGCGTGGGATCGAGAGTTCGCCCGCCTGAGGAAACGCCGGGAGTTGTATCAGGACCGGTTCATCGTCGTCGGAGAAGGTCCTTACAGCGATGTCGATGCCGCCGGCGCCGGATTCGACGAGGCAGAATGGATGGCGGCTTCTCGCGGCATTCGTCTCGAGCACGAGTGCACGCACTTCTTCGCACTGAGAGCATTCGGGAGTCTCCGCCATGACCTCTTGGAGGAGCTCGTTGCCGACTTCGTCGGGCTGGCAAGAACCCTGGGAGGTTACCGGCAGGAGCTCGCCCTGCGTTTCCTCGGTCTCGAGGAATACCCGCACTTCCGGCGCGGCGGACGACTCGAGGTCTACCGCGGTGATCCTCCACTCTCCGATGCCGCCTTCAAGCTTCTCCAGCGCGTCGCCTGGATGGGATGCAACAACCTCACGACGGTGGCAGCCGAGCATCCGGACCTTGTCGGCGGTACCGGTGGGCTGGCAAATCTGGTCACCGCGTTGACGACGCTTCCTCTGGCCGCACTGGCCAGTGACGAGCTGCCGGCCCTCGTGACCCGAATCATGGACCGGATGGGCGGCCGGCTTTCGAGGGATTCCTGATGAACAACACCTCCCTTTACGGCGATTCCCCTTCCCTCGAACGCTGGCTCCAGGAACATCCTCATCTCGAGTCCGAGCTACGCTCGGTGCTACAGGCGGGTGAGGCACTCCGAACGCTCCGACCGGGCGCGCTGCTCGGCGACAGCTTTCCCGAGCCCGAGATCGATGCGACCCACCGGAAATTTCGAGCCGCGCTCGACGAGGCGGTTGCCGAACTGGAGTCCATCGCGGCTCGGGGGGCCGAAGAAGAGGCGACTGCGGCAGTGAGAAAATGGCTCGGCGCGGTCCTGAACCTACGAGCCGCAACCCACCAATGGGCGCCCACTCGTGGGACCTCGAGCCCCGCGACTCGCGCAGCCCTATTCGAGGCCCTCGAGCTCTTCAACTCCTCCTGGAAGAATCTAAAGAGGGCCGCCGACAAAACCCACGTGCCTCGGCTCCCGTGGCGAATCCCCTTCTCCAGCCACCTGGCGCCGGAGGAGCCGATGAGAGCAGTGGAGCTCACCGGCTACGACCTCCCGGCGGTACCGGTCTCGTCGTTTCCGTGGGGCGAACGCTGCTTTTTGACCGGCACAACATTTCACAAAGACTCCAACCGCCTGCCGCAAACCCGCTACCGCTCGCTCGATTCTTGCAACACCGTCCTGACACCGGAAGCCTTCGAAATCGTGCAACGATCCCGCCGGGCTCTCGCCTCTATCGCCCGCTTCAGTCACCGGATTGCGTCGCAAGTGCCGCAGGAAGGCGGCACGGAACGCGGGCTGGAACCTGATTGGGGCGCTGAAATCCGGCGGGTCGTCCAGGCCATGCCGCACCTTTTCGAGGACTTCGTACCGGAGGATTGCTCGGCGGCCTTCGCCAAGCTTGGCCTGGCCGACTTCCCGTCGCTGGCGGTGACACTGAACAATGCTCTGACGCGCTTCTCTCGGCGTCCATTCCTCGGGGCGTACGGAGTCGACGGAGAGTTCCCGACCTTGGGTGGACGCGACCGAACGGCGGCGATCCTGCAGCAGAACGACCGATCCAACGGCTTTGGGTGGCTCAGCTTCGGCGAGGCCAGGCGTCGTGCGCTGCACCTCGCACACGCGCTCGAAGGCTTGGGACTGGGGGCCGGCGCCCGCATCGGAGTGCTCGCCAACCAAAGCACCGTGGATCACTACCTGATCGATTTCGCGTGCGTCTTTTCGAACCTGGTCTCGGTCGGTCTGCACCACGGATTCGCAGACCAAACCCTCGCCGAGATCATCCGCTCGACCGAGCTGTCGGCGGTTTTCTGTAGAGTGAAATCAGCCCGCGAACTCGTCGAAGGGGGTCTCGACCAAGGGACGATTCTGGTCATGATGGGAGCTCCTGCCGGCCTCGAAGGCGACCCCATCGAGGGTGTGCGGACAGTCTTTTTCAAAGATCTCATAGATACAGGAAACAAGCCGCTGGAAAGCTGGACATCCCGATCGGGAATCGGGCCCGCTACCGGTCTCATCCACGATGACGTTCCGGGTTGGAAGGCAGCGCGCCAAAATCGAATCCAGCCCGACACAGACAACGAAGACTACACGGTGATCTTCACCTCGGGAAGCACCGGCACTCCGAAGGGCTACCCCGTGACCCGTCGCCGATGGCGGGAGGGAATGGAGTACGGCGCCAACGTCTGGCCCTATGTTGTTGTCTCGTACCAACCCTTTGCTCTCGCCGCCGATCGCAAGGCGGTTTGGCAGGTCCTGCTCAACGGAGGAAGGGTCGGATTTGCGAGGCCCGGCGCCCACCTTTTCGATGACATCCGCGCGATCCGGCCGACCTACTTCGAGGGCCCACCGGCGATCTGGAACGTGGTTGCCGACCAGTACCGCAGCGAGGTCACCCGAGTGGGGGCCGATCCGAAGGCGAGGGCCCAGGTCGCCCTGCGCTTGCAGGACGTTCTGGGAGGCCGCCTTTCCGCGATGGCCGTCGGCGGCGCGCCGAGCGACAAGGCTCTGCGACACACCATCGAGGAGATATTCAGCCTGCCGATGGGCGAAGGTTACGGAACCACCGAAACCGGGGCCATAGCCCAGAACGGCAAGCTCCTCAAACATCTCGATTTCCGACTCCTCGATGTCCCCGATCTGGGGCTCAGCAACCGGGACCGCCCCTACCCGCGGGGTGAGCTGGCGGTGCGGCCGCCGACCGGATCGTCAGAGTACCTCGCGGATGAGCGCGCTTCTGAGGACCGCTTCACGAAAAACGGCTACTTCCGAACCGGCGATCTTGTCGAGATTCATCCCGACGGTTCCTACCGCATGCTCGGCCGACACGCCGAGGCGTTCAAGCTGGCGGGGGGTGAGTTTGTCGCGCCGGCACGTCTGGAGGAGCTGTACCGCCTGGCGCCGCTGGTGGACCAGGTCTTCGCGACGACCAACGGCCCGGACGGGACCCTGGTGGCGGTTGTCGTGCCCTCACGATCCGGTGTCTGGGGAGGTGAGGTCCTGGCCGAGCTTCGGCAGATGGCGCCCCATGTCGGGCTGCGGCCATTCGAGGTTCCCGCCGCCGTGGTGCTGGACTCGCGGCGGGAGGACGGGGGACTGCCCTGGACGCCCGACAACGGCCTGCTCACGAAGTCCTGGAAGCTCGATCGCCGCGCCCTGGCGAGGCGATTTTCAGATGCGATCAGGGATGCAGTGGCCGGTGGCGGTGACGACGTGGCGTGGGTGGCTTCTGCGGCCGAACCTCCTCCTGGTCAATCTGCCGAGGCGTGGCGACAGACAGTTGCCCGCCAGGCGGCCGAGGTGCTGGGCTTGGAGCCGAATGCGATCGATCTCGGCAGGACCTTTGTCGATCACGGTGGCGGATCGCTCACCTCTATTCAGCTTCTCTTACGGTTGGAAGGCCTGTCGGGCTCTCCCCTCTCGGCGGCGCAAATCGGTATGGAGGAACTCACCCTCGAGGACGTCGCGGAAAGGGTCCGCCAACTGGCGCGGGGGCCAAGACAACCATCGAGCGCCCACGAGACCGCCGTCGCCCAGGTCATGGAACCGCCGCCCACCCGAGCGCGATCGACCGGAGTAACGGGTCTGATCGCTGCGGACGTCCTGCAAAGCCCGCTTCTGACGACACCCCATGAACACGCGACCGGGTTCGACACGCTCGTCACGGGGGCCACCGGGTTCGTCGGCACCCACCTCGTGGCGGAGCTGACGCGGTCCCTTCCGAAGGAAGCGACGATCTTTGCGCTGGTCCGAGCCAAAGATCACCGCGCCGCGCGAGACCGCCTTTCCGAAGCGATGAACCGGGTTGGGGAGAATGAGGAGCGCATTTCTGCAATCGATGAGGTACGCCGCGGCCGGGTGGTTGCCTTCGCAGGCTCGCTGAACCGACCCCGCCTCGGCATCGAGGATGATCTTTGGCGACAGCTCTCCGGTCGCCTCGCCCAGGTAATTCACTCTGGCGCCGAGGTCCGCCACGACGCGGGATATGAAAAACTCCGGGCGACGAATGTGGAAGGAACCCGCCGGGTCCTAGATTTGGCTCTCGCCGATCGGATGAAAGCCTTCCACCTGGTGTCCTCCCTCGATGTGACCCATCTGATTTCCCGACAGCGGCAAGAACCTCCGTCGGAAACCGCCCCTCTGCCCGGCGAGCTGTCCGACCGGGTCCTCGCGACCTCAAGCGGATATGCGGTCTCGAAATGGGCGGCGGAAAAACTGGTCGAGCGTGCCTGGCGCCACTCGGACGGCCGTTTCTCGGCTTCCATCAGCCGACCCGCGCTGGTCAGCTGGTCAAGCCTCTCGGGCGCGGCCAACCGGACCGACTGGCTGACATGCTTCCTCATCTCATGTCTCCAGATGGGCTGCTTGCCATGCCAGGACGAGGCCGGTGTCACGAGCTGGGTGCCGCTCACACCATCGTCGGCCCGAGGCATCGATCTGGTCCCGGTCGACTTCGTCGCCCGCGCAGTGGCACAGCTGACAGAGCTGACAAGATCCGGTGTCCCACTCCAACCGACCTCTCCTCCGAGCCCCGGGCAGGTGCCGACGTTTCATATCTCAAATCCGAACCCCGGATCCTCCGGGTTCGTGACCTGGCCCCACTTGCTACAGACGTTGGCGGCCGCCCACTTTCACCACGCCGGCCATGGCGAGCCTCTCCGACCGGTCCCGCTCCGTCGCTGGCGATTGAGGGTGACGGCAGCCGGTGCACCCTTCGCACCACTTCTCTCCGTGCTCGGCAACCTACCCGCACTGCCGCGGATGGACGCCGGACGCCTTCTGGCGATTACTGCTCGTGGACACGGCCGTGACCCGCTGGCGTGCCCGCCGTTCTCGATCGAACTGATGCAGCGGTTCATTCAGGCGCAGTTGATCACGCCATCTGGCGGCGAGCGAGGGTTGCAAACAACCCGTCAAGCTCCATGAGCTCTTCCGAGGTACCCTGTTCGACGATACGCCCACCGTCCAGGTAACAGATCCGATCGGCGTTGACGATGGTGCTCAGACGGTGTGCGATGACGATGCGCGCCGCCTGCAGCTTCTCCATGCTCTCCGTGACCACCGCCTGCGAGCGATTGTCCAGGGCGCTGGTCGCCTCGTCAAAGATCAGAATGCGTGGCTTTCTCACCAGGGCCCGCGCGATCAGCATTTTCTGCTTCTGTCCACCCGAGAGCCCACCCCCACCCTCGCTGATGTAGGTGTGCATCCCCATCGGCAGCGCCTGAATGTCTTCGACGAGGCCGGCCAGCGTCGCTGCCTCCCAGGCGGCGGAAACCGGCAGGCCCGTCGAACCGACAATGTTGCGATAGATGTCCGTCGGCAGCAGACCGCTGCTTTGAAGTACGACACCGATCTGCATCCTGACCTCGCGCAGGTCAAGGCTCGCAAGATCCTGTCCGTCGAAGTAGACCGAGCCCTTCTGCGCGGTCTCGAAGCCGAGCAGGAGGCGCATCAGGGTCGATTTTCCGCAGCCGGATCCGCCGACAAACGCAACCATTTCCCCCGGCCGGATCGAAACCGTGAGGTCGTCCAAAACCCACGGGCCATCCTCGGTGTAGCGGAACGAGACGTGGGCGACCTCGATGCTGCCGCGGAGCCGACCTGGATAGGTGCGGGTTTCGTCGAGTTCCGGGGCGGTGGTAAGAATCGGCTCGAGACGTTGGAAAATCGGAATGACGCGGAGCATATCCATCGAAGCATCACCAAGCGCCTGGGTGGCCGTCAGAAACGCCACGAAGGCGGCGTTGAACGCGATGAAATCGCCGGTCGTGAGAGGAGGCGGCAGGCCTTTGCTGATGGCCGTCTCCTGAATCGTCATCATCGCGTAAAAGATTGCAATTGAGGCCAACACGGGGAATCCCGCACCCAGAACCTGCAGCGCGTTTTCGATGCGGCCGATGACAAACTCGATGCGCCGCTGAAACGAGTAGTCCCGGGCCCACACGCGAAAAGCGTGGTTCTCGGCCCCCGAAACTCGGAGCTTCGACACGCCGGAAATGAACTGGAGCACCATACCGGTGATCTTGCCCCGGATCGTCATCTCCAGCCGTTCATGCCGCAGCTTGAGGTAATTGGCGGTGGTCGTGCAGATCACATAGACCAGCGTGAGACCAATACCGATGGCCCCCAGCTTCGGGCTGTATTTGATCATCAGGAAAATGTAGAAGACCGAGCTCAGGGAACCGAGGATGGCGCCGATCCCCGCTCCTGACACCAGCCGGCGAATCTCGTCGATGCCGCCGGCCCGATCGGCGAGGTCGCCGGCGGTATAAGCACGAAAGGCGCGCGACGGCAGGTTGAGCAGGCGGTCCCAGAGGGCTGCCTGCACCGAGTAGTCCATCTTCCCCTGGATGCGGAGCACCGCGATGCTCTGGGTGATCTTGAAGGCGACCGAAACCAGAGCGGCCATGAACAAACCGCCGGTGAACTGGAGGAGGAGGCCGCGGTCGGCCTGCGGAATCGCTGAATCGAAGAGGCGGCCAGTGAAATAAGGAGTCAGCGCACCAAGGAGACCGAGAGCCACACCCATCAACATGATCATCCGGACGTCATTCCCGAGGCCGCGGATCCCGAACTTGATGAGATCGACGGCCCCGACCGGCCCATCCGGAAACGGGCGGTAGAAGACGACCCCGAACGGGACGATTCGTGCAGCAACGTCTTCGTTGATCGGACCGCGCTCGCCGGTCGCCGGATCGACCCACTGGTACGAACGCGGACCCGTTTGGAGAAGCGCGATCGGTGCGTCATCGGCCTCCCAACGGGCCAGGACCGGTCCCTGGTCCCCCCGCCACCAGTCGTCACGAAGAGCAACCGATCGTGTACGACACCGAGAGGCCTTTGCGATCGCTGTCACCCGATCCTGAAAATCCGTGCTCTTGTCAACCTCAGGGTGGTCCTGGAGATCGATGCCCGCACTCGCACCGACCAGCTGACTGGCCTCGAGGAGAGGGTCTCCCCTGCCCATCTCGACGGCGAGTCCCTCGCGCGTCGGCTCCGTCAAAACGCCCGCAATCTCCTGGACAGCCGCCTGCCGTGCCGCGATCGAGTACTCGGCCTTGGACTTGAGCCGGTTGAACTCGTCGACGACCTCCAGCTTCTTGTTGATGAACTCGCACTGGCACAAAAGGCGATGGAAATCCTCGAGGCCGAGCCACATCGCCGGTTCGTTGATGACATCTTTGCCGTCCCAGCTCTTGACGCGGGTCGCAATGTCTTCGGGATTCGCCGCCTCGACCCATGTATCGGGGGTGATCGGGAAGAATGAGCGTCCCCGCGCTGCCTCGATGAAGAGGTCCGCAAACCCGGCTGAGTCCTTTGCAGGGGGGATCTCGCGGGCGGCGCCGATCCTCTCCCACCCGATGAACAGCAGCTCACCCTCGAAGACCTCGAGCCACAGAGGGGCCTTGACCGAGCGGGCTCGCTGTTGATTCTCCAGCTCAACCTCGTCGTTGGGCGAGAGGTTGTGCTCGACCAGCGGTCCCGGACTGATGGCCTCGGTGAGGCTCCTCGAGAGTCCCTCGACCCAGGCGTCCACGAGCTCATCGAGGAGCCCGGTGTATCGCTGATCCTGTGCCAGGACCCGAAGATTCGAGACCCTCAGTCGGCGCAGGTGGGTATCCACCCGCCCCACTGCGAGAAAACCGGACCCGAAACCGTAGCCCGCGAAGTCCATGCCGAACATCAGCCGGCCTTCACCCACGGTAAGAAAATGGCTCCGCGGCCCAGTTGGCTGATTGTGTTCGTCGAGGGCTACGGTGAAGAGTTCAATCGAGCCTTTTTCCACGTACCAGACGATTCTCGGATCGGCGAGCAGGAAAGGTTCGTTTCCGCTCGCAACCTGAGCCCTGCCCCAACGCTCGAACACCTGCTCCAGGGGCCCTTCCGCGTCCGGGAGTTCCACTTCTTCGGCCTCGTCGTCGTCGGCAGACCACCACGACGGCTTCCACTCTTCAGCCGGGTCCTGCGCCGCCTCCTCCTCTGCTGCGGGTGCCGGTTCCTTCTCGGCCACTTCGGGCGGCGCCGGTGGAGGGGGTTGGTCCACCGGTTTTTCCGCGGGACCCGGGGGCGGCACGTCCTCGGGCCTCGGCTCTTTGGGTTCCTTCGCCGGACCCGGGGCCGGCACTCTCTCGGGCTTGGGCTCGGCAGGCGCCATCGGCGGTGGCGCCGGAACACGCCGGAACAGAATCTCCGTTGCCCCGACCCGGAATCGGTCTCCATCGACCAGGAGGCGGCGGCTGATCTTCTCCGACCCTATCCAGGTCCCGTTGGAGCTCCCGACATCGACCAGCTCCCACCCGCCTTCGGCCGGCAGGATCTCGGCGTGGCGACGGGAGGCGGAGTTGTCGCTCAGGGTGAGAACACAGTCCTCCGAGCGACCGATGGTGCAGCCCGACCCCTCAAGCTCGATGCGGGTTCCCGGCGGCGGCGAGGCGCCGACCTCGACCACCAACTCGAACCTCGGTCGGGTGCCGGGCGGCGTGGACGGGCGATCGGGATTAGCCCGCATATCTCACCGGGTTTCGTCGCGAGGGCGGCGAGGCGCCGTGCTCAGTGGAGTTTTCGACCAGGAGGCCCGGCCGGAGCCCTCAGTGCTGTCCGCCGATGGGGCTCGTGAGCCGAGGTCAAGGCGCGAGGAAGAAGTCGATGCCCGAGCATCATCGACGACGAGCAACGAAGAGATCGGCCACGACCCCCATCGGCCCGAAGGGTTGCGGCGGCATGGCCCCGTCTTCGTCGTTGCCGCTCCTCGGCGATGGAGCGACATCGCCGTCGTCGCGGCGCCTAGAATCCGGGGCCATGGCGCTCGCAACGGACGACGCTGGGGGCCCCGGCCGGGCCTCTGGGCGCGGAGCCGTACTCGACAGTACGTTACGGCGCGCCTCCGGCGCTTGTGTCTCACCGTCATCAGCGCGTGACCGATGGGCTCGCCCTCAGGCGAGCCTTCGGCCACTTCGCGCTGCTGCCGGCGGGGAGAGCACCCCGAGGCGAGAAAACACCGCTGGGTGCGGTGCATCGGCCGGCCGCAGCAGAAAGCTGGTGAGATATGCGGGCCAGGTTCCACCATCTCCGCCCCTCAGGTCTTGATCAGTTCTGAGTAGGGTCCGGGCACGTCCTTCATCCCCAGATGCGTACCACGCTGAACGATCTTGCCGCGGTCCATCACGATGATCTCGTCGGCGTCACGGATTGTGCTCAGGCGGTGGGCGATGATCATGCACGTGCAGCCACGTCGACGAATGGCCTCGTCGACCATCAGCTCGGTCGCCGGGTCGAGGGCACTGGTCGCCTCGTCCATCACGACGATGGTCGGATCGCCGACGATCGCACGGGCTATCTCGAGGCGCTGGCGTTGGCCGCCGCTAAAGTTACCACCGTGCTCCTCGACTTCGGCTTCGTACTTGCCGACCCTGGTCTGGATATCATCGTCGATGGCGGCGTCACGACCTGCGCGGGTCACCGCGGCCGCCGGCACCGTGCTGTCCCACATCGTAATGTTGTCGTGAACCGTCCCGCCGAAGAGAAAGATGTCCTGGTCGACAAAGGCCAGGGAGTTACGAAGCAAGGTCGCCGGGATCTGCTCCATCGGGATACCGTCGAACAGGATCTCGCCTTCCCAAATGGGGTACAGGCCGGCGAGCAGCCTCGAAATCGTGGATTTGCCGCTCCCACTCCGACCGACGATGGCGACCCTTTGCCCAGGCTTCACCTTGAGGTTGAACCCCTCGATCAGAGGCTTGTCGAGCGGGCTGTATCCAAAGGTGATGTCGCGGAGCTCCAGCTCTCCGGAAAGCTTGACCATGTCCTCGGTCTTGGAGACGACATCATCTGTCTGCGAGGTCTCCCGCCGATACTGCTCGTCGATGGGGAAGCTCAGAACGTCGTCGAGACGGTTCATATCGGCCTCGAGCTCCTGGATGCTCGCTCCGAAGCTGACCAGCGTGTTGAGCGGTTTGTTGAAGCTGGCCATGAGACTCTGATACGCGACGAGCATGCCAACAGTCAGCTGCCCATCCATGACCTTGAGGCTGCCCAGCAATAGAATAACGGCTGTAGTCAAGTTGGAAACAAACGCCGGCACGGCGTTCATGATCTCTCCGAGTTGACTGAGATCCTGCTGCGACCGAAGCGCCTTGGCCTGGTAGCCGGCCCAACGGGAGAAGAACTCGGACTCGGAACCGGACGCCTTGAGGGTCTCGATCATGCTCAGGCCGTTCATCGCCGTGCCGGTCAACTTGCCGTGGTCTTGCATCAGGCGGCGGGCGGCATCGACGCGGCGGCGACCCACCATCTTCAAACCGGCGATGTTGAGCAGGGCGATGCCGATACAAACGAGGGTCAGGGATACGTCGTACAAGGCCATCAGGACGGCGTAGAACACCAGCAGGGTGCAGTCGATCATGGTCGTCGTCAGCTTTCCCGAGATCAGCGCCGCGACCTTGTTGTTGATCTGCACCCGGGATCCGATCTCGCCCGCAAAGCGCTGCGAAAAGTACGAGATCGGAAGCCTCAGAATGTGGTTGAAGAAGACCGTCGACGTCGCCAGGGCAACCTTCGTTTCGAGCCGCAGGAGGTAATACTCCTGAAGATAGGTCAGAATCATCCGGATCACAGCCGTGAATGCCATGCCGGCCAGCAAGGGAGGCACCAATGACTTGCGGGCGCCGATCAGATACTCATCGATGAATACACGAGAGAAGGTCGGAATCACCAGTCCGGGAACCACCAGAAAGAGACCACAGATGATCACGAAGATCAGGGCCCTCTCCGATCCCCGGAGACGACTCCTCAATGCTCGCGCGATGCTCGGCTTCTCGCCCGCGGGTTCGAAATCGGGTCCGGGCTCGAAGGTCAGGACAACGCCCGAGAACGAGGCGTCCAGCTCCTCCATCGTGATGACTCGTGGCCCGGCTGCGGGATCGTTGAGGTAGACCTTGCCCTTCTTGAACCCCTCGAGGACCAGGAAATGGTTGAAGTTCCAGAAGAGGATCATGGGAAAAGTGAGGTCGTACAGCCTCTCGAGGTTTTCGTACTTCACTCCTTTTGCGACCATCCCGTACTTGCGGGCGGCCTTGAGAACGTTGTTCGCCTTGCTGCCGTCCCGGGACACGCCACATTCGAGACGAAGCTCCTCCAGCGGAACGATGCGCTCGTGGTAGCCGAGGATGATCGCGAGAGCGGCAGCTCCGCATTCGACCGCCTCCATCTGGAGGACGGTGGGTGTTTTCACTCGGCGATTTGGGGGTGGAGCGATATCCATGCGGGGGACATCTTCGGGCTGTGCTGCCATTGTCCCCCCTCAGCTAATACCGATGGTTCGTTTCATCACCGGGATGACATACGAAATCGGGCGTTTTGACTCTACCTGGACCGAGCACTTGCAGAGAGTGCCGCTGTAGACACTGGTCGGTGGGCCGCCTCTCGAGGTCCATTTGAACCCACTCACCGCCTCCGGGTCCTCCTCGAGGGTCACGATCACCTGAATCGGCGAGGTGCGGCCCGCCAGCTCTTCGGCCAGGGTTCTGTTGCCCAGAATGTGCAGCACGGCCGCCGGCGTGAGTGGAAACTCCGAGACCTTCGTCACCTTTCCGATGATGAAGCCGTACTCCTCCGGCCGGACGGTGGAGGGAGATACGTAGGCAAACATCTCCTTCCGGATCTTCTTTCCTTCCGCGGCGGGTATGAAGACGACCGCCTTGAGCGCCTGATCGGGATCTTCGAGGGTTACAAGACGGGATCCAGGCTCCACGAGGTCGCCCGGGTTGGTGATCATCTCCAGAACCCGGCCCGAATAGGGGCTGCGAACCTGAGAGAGAGTCTCGAGCTGACCCTCGAGCTCCCTCAGACGGGCGCGGACCTGCGCGAGTCGGTTCGACCGTCCGGCAGCGGACGTTCTGAGGTTGGCCATCGACTGCTCGGTCGCCGTCAACTGGGATTGCGTCTGCATGAGCTGGGTCCGGGTGAGCAGGCCGCGCTCCAGGAGCTTCTTCTGAACCTCGATCTTGTCCCGCAGCTGGGCTGCCTGCTGGCGATAGCGGGTGAGCAACGCCCGTTGCGATTGGCTCTGCTGGGCGCCTTGTCCGGAGAGCGACTCGATCTCCAAGCGGGTGTTCTCGATCTTGACATTGAGATCGGGTTGGCTGATGCGGGCGATGACCTGCCCCGCCTCCACCAAATCGCCGGGCACGACATCGATAGAGAGCAAGGTGCCCGAACCGAGGGATTCGATCTCGAAGATTGCGCCGCCGCGCATCAGGATTCCCTTGCCTTCGACCTTGATCGCGATTTCCCCGATGACGCTCCACACCACTACCGCGAGGATCAGAAAGGCCATCGCGCCGAGAGCCAACCACCCCGCAGGCGAGGTGACCCGCATCAGCACATCCAGCCTCTCCGGAGATGAAAGCTTCTCGAGGGCGGCTTTGCGGAACAGATTCGAACCTGCCATATCTGTTCAACCCCCGGCTTTCGCGCCGCTCGTCTGATTGTCTGCGCCCACTTCGCTGGAGGCAAGCGGGCGAACAGCCTCGACGACGACACCACCGTCTGCAATGCGGTACTGGAGAAGATCACCGAGCTCGAATCGCAACTGGCTGACGAGGGTTGCCAGGCGCTGGCGGGAGGCGATCAGAGCGAGGATCTCGGCAATCTGGGTCTCCTCCGTCTGGGCGACGTTGACCGCCGTGGCCTCTCCGTAGCGAAAGAGCTCGGTCTCGGCCTCCAGACTCTGCCGGTGAAACTCCACCGCAGCCAGGTGACGTTTCACCTCCCGCCGGGCATCCACGATCGCTCCCAGCTTCTTTTCCACTTCGACCGAGATGAGGCGCCGCAGGTTCTGGGCATCGATCGTGCTCCGCCTCTCCCGCGATCGCGACTCGAGGAAGCGTCCGGAGGCCAGGTTATTCCGAAAGGGAAGATCGAAGTCAAGGGCGATCCTGGCGCTCGGTCCAGTGAACCCCCCCTCGAACGCGTTTACGAACCCCTGGATCATCGCCCCTGTCTCGAGGTCTTTGTTGTCCTCAAACAGACCCGAGTACCATGCCGAAAAGTTGAGATCGACCCTGCGTTTGAGGTCGGCCTTCGCCGCGTCGGCGAGGGTCCGGGCCGACTCCTGCGTGTACACGGCAGCCTTGAGGTCGCTGCGACGTTCGAAAGCGACGTTGGTGCGCGCCAGCTCCCGCCACGCCACGAGCTGAGCATCGGTCGGGAGCGGCGGAAAGGTGTCGGCCGCCAGCGGCGCCTCGTCCAGGGACGACACATCGAGACCGAGGACTGAAGCCAGCTGGAGCCGGGTCTGAACAAGCAGCTGGCGGGCGGTTTCAAGAGAACCTACAGTGACCGCGTGGAGGGCGCGCACGAATACGAGGTCACCCTTCGCCAGCTCCTCCGCTTCGATCAACGCCTCCCCGATCTCCAGCAACCCGGCATCCCGGGCTACCGATGCCTCCAGGACGGCAACCCGCTCCTGAGCGGCAACAACCGCCCAGTAGGCGACCAGGGCATTGCGCATACTCTTGGACATGGAGAATGCCTCGCTCTCGAGGCTCGCCTGAAGACTCAGCTCCGCTGCTCGTTCGGGGGCGCCGGTCGTTACGACGCCGCGGCCCTTCCCCAGAGGCATATCGATGGTCGCGCCCAATCTCGACCGATAGGCGATGAGTACGCCCTTGCCTCCGAAGGTCGGATCGAGCGGTTTCCCTCGAAAGTTGTCCCTCAAAGCCTGAATCTGAATCTGCGGGCTGAAGACGATACCGTTGCGGTAGAGCTTGTCGAGTCCGAGGGTCAGGGAAAGGGTCGTCTGGTCCTGGATGGTCGGGACGACACCGGTCGTACGCAGCAGCTCACGACCGACGAACGCGACGAAACGGGAGGTCACAAGGAGAATCTCGAGCTGCCGCCGGTATGACTGGGTGAGGGCTTCGGAGATCTCATCCTCGCCCATCGCCGTCGCGACGTCGACGATGGAGTTGACGTCGACAGTCACCGACGGGGGGGGGCAGGAGACGGTGTAGGTCTCGGTTCCGATGGTGATGGTGATTTCTCCCGCCTGGCACACGGTGAGGGGTTCGAAAACACCGCTCTCAAGCTGGGCCTCGATCTCATCTGCAACCGCGCCGAAGACAAAATCGAGCTGCCGAAACAGCTGCCGCTTGTTGAACGATTCGTTCTTCAACTGGCTGGCCGTGAGGAAGCTGCTGCTGTGCTCGAGCACCGGATTGAGGAAGACCAGGGTGTCGAAGACACCTTCGCTTTGTCGACGAATCGCTTCGCTGACCCGACGTTGCTCACGCGCGATGAAGATCGCCGGATCGTTGCGCAGACCGAGCTGGACGGCGGTCGACGCGCTGATGGCCTGCCAGGGCGACTTCGACGGGCGATAGTCTACCCGAGGGTCGGCCACCGGTTTTGCCGCCCACAACGAAGAGCACCAGAAAGATGCGGCCGCCAAGGCCGCCGCGGCAATGAGGCTCGGAGGTATGTGTTTGAAACGCATTTTCCTTCCCCCTCTTTGCCTCAGGAAGAACCGCCTGCGCCACCCGCAGTTTCGGGCAACGAGGTCAGGTTCGGTGCGATCTGGGGTTCGCCGTCCGGCCCTTCAACCACCATGGTCCCACTCTCGAACTTCAGCTGTGAAAGGAGTTGGGCTACCGTTTTCTGGCTGGCGACGAGCGCCAGGGTGGCGCCGACCAGCCGTCTCTGGGTGGTGATCGCGTCGATCAGGGTGGACCGGCCGTACCGCAGCTTCTCGAATTCGTTGTCGACCGCCTCCTGGTAGTAACCGGATGCCTCCCGGTACGAGTCCAGCTGAGCGAGAGCCTCCTCGAGAGAGCCGACAAACTTGACGAGGTTGGCGCGAATGAGACGGGCCAGGTTCCGTGAGTTGATCGCCCGCGTCCGATACTGGGCGGTCTGCTGCTCGAGCCTCCCCTCCTGGACATTGTTGCCGATCGGCTGCTCATAGTTGAATCCAACCTTGGCGCTCGGCCCGGCCCAGCTCCCGAGCAAGGACCCGTCGATCCCGTTGGCCACCGTTCCGCCCTCGTGAAGCCCGGAGTATGAAACACGCATATCGAGATCGGCGATCGGCGCGAGGTCGATGACGGCTGCCCGCCACAGCACCTTCCCGGAGCTCTCGAGTTGCTGCGCTGAAAGGAGGTCATACCTCCGGCCCATCGCGAGGTCCCCCAGTTGCTCGACCGGGAGCTCGGAAACGGCCTCCCTGGGCGGGTAGACCGGGAACCCCTCCGCCGCCAACGGCGCCTGCTCCCCATGCTGGACGTCGAAACCGATCACCGAGGCGAGAGCCACCCTGGATTCGTAGAGGCGCCGCCGGGCGTCATCAACCTGAGCCTCCACTTCCGCCAGACGTGCTTTCATCCGCGAGATCTCCGACCGCGGCATCTCGTCGCCCTGGACCAGGGCAGTCACCATTTCGACAAGCTTGGTCTGAAGCGCGAGCGAAGACTCCTGGACGGCGAGCGTCTCTTGGGCGGCCACGAGGTCCCAGTAGCCGATCAGGGTGTTGAGCACACTGGTCGCAGCGGTGTGGGTCAGGGCGGACCGGGTGGCCTCGTAGTCGATGTTGGCCGCCTGCTCACGTGCGCCCGTCGACTCACGGCCGTGCCCCCTCCCGAATGGAATCACAAGGCTGAAGCCGACGGTGGAGGTGTAGGTGTCGACGCTTCCCGGTCCCCCAAAGTCCGAGCTGTTGGCCTTCCCGACCCAATCGAGCGAGCTTCCAGTGAGATCGAGAAACGGGGCGAAGGTGATGCCGGTGCGAAACTGCTTGAAAAGCTTGAGGTTGAGGGTCCCGGTCTGGGTCCGTTCGATCTCGGCGATGCCTCCCTGCCGACGCAAACTCTCTCGACCGGCGGCGGCTTCGACGGCGGCGAGGTTCCGATCGATCAACAGCAGGTTCCGGCGATCCTCGAGCCAGTTGAGGATGTTCGCCAAGGCCTCCGCCTGATCTGCCGGAGGCGCCGCTCGGTAGGCGGCCAATAGTACGTCGAGCTGCGACTGCATCAGGGGGTCGGAGAGATTGATGTCCGAAGGGTCCCCACCGCCCTCGAGAATCCCGGTTGCCTCGTCGATCTCCGAGATCTGTTGGTTGGCCCTCTCGAGATCGGCGTTGGCGTCGTCGATGTCTTGGCGGAGGTCGTCCCTCTTGTTCTGCTGGTCCAGTTTGTCGGCAGCGGTCATCTCCTCCTGGATCAGCTCATAGCTGATGGTCCCGATGAGAGCGAGGTCGAACTGACCGGTCGCCTGCTGGGAGATTCCGAGCTGCCTGGCCACCGTCTCGGTCCTGATGCGGATTGTCGGCTCGAACTCGAGAGTCACCCGAACTGCGTCGCGCAGGGTGATCTCGGGTTGATCGAACACCGGTGGGAGGTAGCCGGGATCCGGTGGAGGGAAAACCTCCGCCGGCAGGGCCACGGACGGCAACACCAGCGCGATTGCCAGCATGACGATCAAAAAACGCGTGGGACTCAAGCTCGTGCTCATGACGCACCTCTTTCGGTTCCGAACCGAGGATCTCCCATCCTGAGTTCGATTGGTTCCGGCTGTTCGACGGCATCGGTCTCCGCGCCCCCGCGCGCATCCGCGCCGCGAACAGGTGAGACAGCGAATCGCTCTGCTTCACTCAGTGTTTTCGTACTTCCGAAGGTCTCGCGCACCGAGCTTCCATACGGTTCGATGCGCCGGCGGACGAAGGCCGCCATGGTGGGGTGCCGCATCGGAGCGACAAAAGTGACTCGAGAGAATTCGGTCCGTCCGAGCCGCTCGATCGAGGCCGAGTACAGGGGAAGAATACGGGCACGACGGCCCATGTCCTTCCTGATATACGAGCAGGTGAAGCGGACGGTGTCAGGCGAGGTCCTGTGATTGATGACCCAGCCCAGCACTCCGTCCGGGCCGCGCAGGCCGACACTCGTCTGCTCTTCGAAACCACTCGACTCGTAGCGCCAGGGAACGAGGTCTGGAGCGATCCACCCGGCATTTTCCTGGGACCTCTTCAACGAGCGTTTCTCTTCGGCTGTGATGTCGACCCACGGCACGATCTCGCAGCCGCCGGGGACCGGAATCCGGTGAAGCCAGGGAAGTGCATGAGCCTGCGCCACCGAAAGCTCGACCGACAACGTCCGTAGCTCGGGCGCCGACCAACCTCTAGATTTCAGCATCTGCTCCACCGCGCCGGTCATCGGCCGTCCGGCGGTGTAGGTCGCTCCGATAATTCCGAACCCCCGTTTCGAAACCTCATCCTCGACCGCTCCGACCAGCCCCCGCCCGACCCTCTTCCCCCGCTCGGACGGCGTCACGAAGACGGACAGGAGCTCGGGCTCAGTGGGGCCGTCGAGCGGCACATCGGCGACGGCAAGTCCAATGGGACTTTCATCGGACCATGCTGCTGCTGCGACCGGCTGCACCGGTGGCTGACCCGGATCGGTCTGCAGCCGCACCGCGGGCTGGAGGGCCAGAAGGTGGCGGTAAGCGGGGAAGGTCATGGCCAGCAACGGGCTCGGCACGGGTGGTTCGAGGATCCGGAACGTCAGCACGACTCCCTCCCGGCGGGAGGATCGAAGGAGAGCAGTGACGGAAGACTGAATGGGCGTGCCGCCCGCACGAGCCCGTACGCAACTCCGGCCAAACCGGAAAAGAGCCCGATCGACTCGACCGTGGCCGGATCTGTGTTCATCCGATCCACATCGGCGACGATGGCATCGACCCGATACAGCGCAGAAGTCAATAGCTCCCTCCGCTCCAACCTGTGCCCTCCTTTAAGAAGGATGTCTGTGCGCCCCAAAGTACCACAGCACAGATGATGTGGTCCACTGAGAGGTGCGACGAGAATCGTGCCCAGCGCAACGTCCAGATCTTCCTGCAGCGACCGATCGGACATGGCTCGCATCGCCTCCATTCGAGCCAGCGCGATGCCGGGCGCTCCGTGGCACCACGCGGTCATGAAGATCCGTCCGTCGCCCCCGACACTCGCTCCCGGCACCCACCAGTTACGCTGCTCCGGCGAGTAAAGGCCACGCTCGAAAAGAAAGCCGGCACGCGCCGCATCGAGCAACCGACTGTCAGGTTGAACCTGGTGAAGGCGCAGGAGAGCGGTCGCCACACCCGAAGCGCCGTGGGCGAAGCCGGCGAGCATCGGACCATCCGCCGAGGGCCACCCCGCCCCGCCCTCCGGCGACGTCTCTTGGGACGCGAGGAGCCGGTCCGCACACCACCGGCACCGCTCCAACAGTCCACCATCACCCGTGATGGCGTGAACCGCAAGAAGACCGAAGATGGCCCCGGCGACGCCTCCTTCGACGTCGAGCCTGCGGTCGCCGGCGATCATCGATTGAGTGATTGCCTGCGCCGCCCGAAGCGAGTCGTCGATTACGTCGGGTTCCTCCAGATGGACGCCCCCCCAGGCGAGGGCGAACGCGATCCCGCCAAGACCGGTGCACGCTCCCACCGCCCCATCCGGGGCGAGACGGTCGAGCCGACCGCTCCGCAGAGCCTGGCGAGCCGGGGCGAAGGCCACGATCGCCGACTCCCTGATCTCCCGATCTCCAAGAACTCGTCCCAGGGCCGCCAACCCCAGGGCGACGCCGGCCGAGCCGCGGTACAGGTCGAGGTCCGAGCTCGCGAATGCGTCGTCGGAGTGGATCAACTCGATCAGGCGGTGAGCGATGATCCGGGCCCGATCGATCAATCCCTCGTGGCGACCACCGGCAGCCGGCGAAGATCCGAGGAGACAATCTTCCAGAAGCCCAATTTGCTCCTCGAGACCGGACTCGTCAAGCCTCCTGAGACGCTCGACGGCAAGCTCCAGGCCCGTCTTTCTCACCGCATCGACCACGCCCTCGCTGTCCTCTGAAAAAACCCATGGGGAATCCGTGTCAGCGGTGAAACGGGGGACGTCGAGCCCCTCGAGGCTCCGCCTTTCAGGGCGCGTGAGAGACCACAGAATCGGCCGGTCCGTGGCGCCGGCAAACACCCGGTTGAGAGAGTCGACCAAGATCCCACCGTCGACGCCCCGTCGCTGCAGCTTGGGTGTTCTGAGCTGCATGAGGATCGCGGCGTACATGGCGCTCGGACGCAGAACCAGGCGGGTGCGAAGGCCTGCGAACAAGCTCATGGGGCCGTCCGAAGCGAGCAGCGCAGCTCGCTGCTGCTTGAGGAATCGCCAGGTAGCGCGAAATCCTTCCCTGACCTCCCCGAAAAACCTCCCGGGATCCTGCGGTTCGCCCTCGAACAGAGGGAGGTTTGCCGCCCGGGACGACTCCTTGACGGTCTCCGTCGGACGGATCCGATCGGTCCCCGAGTCCAGCCAGGCTTGGTGGCGCATCGCCCCTGCCACCCCACCATGCCCACACAATCCGCTGACATCGAAGACCGTCCCCTCGGCGCTAACCTGGGAAAAGCTGACGAGGCCCGTGCTGAGACAGGATGGAGAGCCCCGGGCCTCGCCCCTCGGAACGGCTGCCTCGACGAGCTGCGGTTGCAGAAGGGTCTCGCAGTCGACCAGGCAGGGTCCTTCCCGGCCTGCGATGACATTCTCCATATGGAGATCGTTCGCCCCCAGGAGATGGGCCAGGCACAGCAGGGACCCGGCGCGTCGGAAGTAATCGCGCAGTGCCTTCTCTTTGTCGAACGAGGCTCGATCGACAAAGAGCAACCAACCGTAATCGTCCCCGGCGACCACCCTCAGGGCTCCGGGCGTGACCTCCAGTCCCCTGGCGCACAGCCAGAAAAGCAACCCGGAATAGGCGCTTTCGAGGGCCACCGATCGAGGTTTGTACACCACCCTCAGGCCGGAGTTGAAGGTGAGGGCCATCACCTGGCGGCCACCCTGATGCCGATCCGAGAGGCCAGGCTCGACGGCGACGATCTTTCCCAGGGGGGCTCCTCCGTCCATCTCCTCGGCGAGAGATGGCAGATCGCGATCGAGACGTTCCAGGAACTCGACGACCCTGCGAAACCAGCCGTCGGTCAACTCACATGCCTGACGAGCCAGGACCGGGAAACCGCTCAACAGATCTGCAAGCCCGCCGTCCTGCATCCAGGTGATGAACTCGAGATAGCGTTCGTTGCCGATGCCGCCCGCTGGATCCTTGCGAGGCTTCCACCCTGCCATCCGATTCCGATACTCCTGCCAGACAACCTGCCCCCCCGTCTCGGCCAGCTGGTGCAACAGGTGGGCCTCCAGCTCGGCATAAGAGGACGCCGACATCCATTCCATCGGATCGACGACCCGGGCGAGCTCCGTGCGGACGGCGACCACAAACGGCATCCATATCTCTGGAAACGGAACCTGGCCAGGGTGATGGATCGGAGGAAGTTCAAGGAGATCCTCAGTCCGGGACCGAGACCCACGTTCCAACCAGACGGTCCACGGAACAGGATCGGCAGGGCCAACGGATCGGACATCGGTCAGAGCGTTCTCGACCAGATCCTCATCCAGACCGTCCCACCCCAGTCGAGCTTTCCATGCCTCGGGCTCGCCGAGCGAGTAGGCATGGCGCCACAGCCGGAGTATTTCGCTCGTCTCCCCGGATCCAGATTCTCCCCTGTCCCGGGATCTCGCAGCTTCCAGACACTCGTCCAGCCGCCGGGCTCGGCGGCTGACGTGCAGGAGAATCGCAGGTGTGAAATCCACCATTTCGAGCAACCAAATCTATGTATTCGTGTCGAAAACAACGCCCGGCACCCCTCGAATTGCCGGGGTAGCCGGGCGCGCGCGCTTCACAGGCTTCGGGGTTTCCTAGAACAGGCTGGCGTTAATCTCGACCCGGGTCCCGAAACCGACGCCTCGGATGTCGCACTTGTAGGTGTCCTTGAAGCCGCCGGCGACCTGCTCGAGATCGGCGTCGGACAGCTCCTCACCCTCCTGGGCCACGTACGGGATGATAACGTTGAACTCGTCGGGTTTTTCCATGATGACGTTGACTCTGACCGACTCGGGGATCGTCTGGCCCAGCTGGGCCCCTACCACCTCACGCGGTTTCTCAACCAGCGCCTTGCGGTACTCGGGATTCTTGGTCGCAAAACCTGCCAAAAGATCGTTGACTTCGCCTCTGGACATCTCGTCTGCCATGATTTCTCCTTTCGCCCCGGTCGTGAAGACCTTGAAGGGCCGAGCTTGACGATGAACTGTGGGCGCGCACCCAATCCCATACGCAAGGTCCGTGCCAGGTGGATGGAAGAGGTGAGATCGAGGCTCGAATTGACTCTTCTCGTTTCAGCCGGCGATGGTAATGGAGCCCGGGCTCCGAAAATGGAGTCAGGGCTCCATTAACCTGCATTTCTCACCACCTCGCTACGCGAGGTGGTGAGAAATGCAGGTACTACCCGAGGACTCTGTCGACCACCTCGTGAGGATCTTCGCTGAGGCGTGTCCGGATGTCCTGGAGGTCGATCCCGGCCATCGCCCGCCGGTATCGCCGCGTCCCCACAACCAGCGGGGGGGAGGTGTAGACCCTGTCGGCAACGAAGCTCGTCAATTCCTCCCCGAGATCCTGGAATCTTTCGAAGGTTTCGACGAAACCTCGCCGGTAGGCGCTGACGAACTCGACGGGGGCGGTCTCGGTGTCGAAGAACTCCCCTCTGCCCCGGCGCAGGGTTTTGTCGGTCAGCACCTGCCGGCGGACGAGACTCTCAACCGCAGTCTCGCCGAGGGCGTCGATCGCTTTCGGGTCGAAAGGCTCCGGCAACCGTGACACGTCGAGCGCTCGGTTGAGAAAGCAGTGCTCGAGGTCGATCACGTTGATCACCGGCCGCCCACTCGTCCGATCGAGGAAAGCGTTTCGCGGGCGGATATCGGCATTGGAAAAAACGTAGGCGAACACCATGTGGCGAGCGAGCTCGGCCCCGATCTCGGGCTCGAGCTCTCCGGCGTAGGGAGCCCCACCGACCGCCTCCGACAGTAAGACAGGTTCCGCACCATCGAGAACCAACGTCTCGGGAACCTCAAACCCGGCTCTCGCCAAGACCTGGCGAGCAAACGCTTCCACATGCGCGGACTCGGGGAAGCGGTAGCGCTTCGCAAAAAAGAGCCGCTCGAACGCAGGGTCCTGATCCGATCCGACCGGCGCAACCTCCAACCTCCACACCAGGTTGTAGCGCCCCTGCATCTCATCCGGCACCGGGTCGAGCCTCTTAACCTCGAACCGGCCGTCCGCAAGCTCCACCTCATGGCCGACCCCCAACAAGGGCCTCAGTGGTTCGGGTCCGAAAAGAGCAAGCATTCCCACATCGGCGACCTTGTCCACCGAGACGCTCCCGTCGCCCGACCCCACATGCACCGTCGCGAACCCCAGAGCGGCGGGCGCCCTGACATCGTTGGCAAGCGAGTCCCCTATCACCAGGGCGTCCGAAGGATCCACCGCGAGCCTCCGGGCAATCAAACGGAAGATCTTGGGGTCCGGTTTGACCAGGCCAACCTCGAACGACAGGGCGGTTGCGTCAGCCAGACCACGCAACCCCAGATCCTCGAGAGGCAAAGCGTGTGCTGTGGACAAATTGGAAACCAGACCCAGCTTGAGTCCTCGACGGCGAAGGAACTTCAGCAGGGGCAGCGCCCCCGGAAACGGACGAACCGCAGCCAGCTCCGCCTCGATGGCCTCGACGCAGGCAGACCTGAGTTCTTCGTCACCGACCACCGTGAGGCTCCGGCAGAGGAAGTCGGCAAAGTTCGAGAGGTTGCCGAAGTCAGTGGTCAGGAGATGCTCACGTACCAGCGAGATCCAGTCGCGGGGCGGTACCCCGAGGAGGCCGGGAACCCGTCTCCGCATGAACGGGTCGGCGATTTCGAGGAGCGTCCCATACACGTCGAAGACAATCGCATTGATCGCGCTCGCCATCGGGAGTTCATCCCCTGCATCCATCACGGCTTGAGACGGTGGTGGCGCAGGAAGTCCATGAACTTCTGGTAGTCCGAGGCACGAAGTCGGAGGGTCTCGACGAGTTCGCGGTATGAGTTGTCGGAGCGCCGCAGGCCGCGACGAATCAACTCTCGCACCTGGGTCCGATTCAAATCTCGACTGAGGAACGGCTCGTGAACAGTCTTCCAAAAGCTCACGTTTCCCATCATGATCCGGCTGAGAAGGTCCTCCTCGGGCGAGTTCGAGGAAGGCTCAGACTCTTCCAGCAAGGAGGCAAAATCCCGGAGTCCGATCAACTCGCCGTCCGCCATCGCATAGCCCATGGTGACGATGCTGGAGAGCTCGCGCACATTCCCGGGCCAGTGATACGACTCGAGCATTTTCAGAGAGTCCTTCGAGTATCGCTTGGCGATTCCGTAGTGATCCTTCAACCGGTGAAGAAAGTAGTCGGTGAGCAACAGCCAATCATCCCCCCGCTCGCGGAGAGGTGGGAGATGGATGTGGAAGTACCGCAGACGGAAAAAGAGGTCGTCTCTGAACCGGTTGCCGACCCTGAGTTCCGCGACCGGACGGTTGGTCGCGGCGACCACCCGGACGTTGACCTGGCGCACCTGGCTGGAGCCCAGCGGCTGAAACTGACCCGTGGCCAGCGCACGCAGGAGCATGGTCTGGGCGCTCAAGTGGAGATCTCCGATTTCGTCGAGGAAAATCACGCCGCCGTCGGCCACCTCGAAACACCCCTTGCGATCCGCGATCGCCCCGGTAAAGCTCCCCTTCTTGTGGCCGAAAAGCTCGCTGACGGTCAGGTTCCCCTCCTGGAACTGGGGGCAGTTCACCGTCACAAAGGGCTCCTTCCGCCGCTTCCCGAGCAGGTAGATCGCCTGAGCGAGCGCTTCCTTGCCGACGCCACTCTCGCCACTGATCAGAACCGGCTCATCGAATGGAGCAACCTTCGCCACTCGGCGAAGAGCCTCCTGGATCTTCGCCGACCGGCCGACAATGGTCACCGGCCTCTCTGCACCCCAAGTCGTCCCCGCGAGTCCTTCGACCTCTCGAGCAATCTCGCAGAACCAGGGATGCTCCCGGCCCCCGCCACCTTCGTGGCAGGACGTTCCTGTATCTCTCGGCGCCACGGATCGCTCAACCATCGCGGTCGCCCCCTACCTGTTGACGCGCTCGTAAGCCTGCGTTAGCCTGCCGGGTACGGAGCAGAGAACACGTCAGCCGATCCGGGCGGATCGGAGCATCGGAGGCAACATGGGCGCGTCGATGGGAAGCACATCGAACGGTGCTGAAGGAGAGTTCATCGCCACCTTCAGCGCTGGAGACTACATCTTTCGCGAGGGTGAACCCGGCGGGGAAATGTACATCATCCAAAAAGGCGAGGTCGAGATCGTCAAGCTCGCTCACGGCAAGGAGCACCGGCTCGCCATTCTCGAGGAAGGCGATTTCTTCGGAGAAATGGCGATCCTCGAAGACCTTCCCCGGACGGCGTCGGCCCGAGCGCACACAGAATGCGCCCTGCTCCAAATCAACGAAGCCACCTTTGACCAGCTGATCCGGCACAATCCCGAGATCTCGGTCCGCATGCTGCGCAAGCTCTGCCACCGGTTGCGGGCGACCAACCCTGTCCTGCTCGAGGCCGACGGCGTTGGATCGATCGAATCCGCCGAACTTCCCCAACCCGCCGGGAAACCCGTTGAGAGCGTCGACGCCCCCGAAACGGCCTCGACCGCCCGCCTGGTGCACGCCCAGACCGGGACCGAGTTTACTCTTGCCGACGGTGAAGAAACCACGATCGGCCGATTCGACCCGGTCACGGGCCTGACCCCGACCGTCAACCTCAGACCCATCGACGTCCAACGATCGTGCAGCCGCCGTCACGCCAGGATCCTCTCCAGAGGGGCTCAGGTGTTCGTGCGTGAGGATGTCGGCACCGCAAACGGCACCTTCATCAACGGAAAACGACTGAAAACCGGCGAGGAGATCGAGATCCACGACGGCGACGAAGTCCGCTTCGGCAAGGTCGAGCTGGTTTTCCGAGTCGGCTGAGCGGCCTCCAACCATTTTTTCCCCC
>JBGMRN010000015.1:0-29443 GCA_048061535.1 Thermoanaerobaculales bacterium
ACGCCATCTCGTCCCGGTGGTCCCGCTGGTGACGATCTTCGGAATCTCGGACAAGTGATGGCTCATTCCGCCGCGTCGAGGGTGTCGTCGATCATGCTCAGCACCTTCTGAAGACGTTTTGCCAACTCATCGCGTTGCTTCTCCAGCTCCGTAACCCGCTCACCGAGCGCCGACTTCGACTCCGCCTCACCCTCGAGTTCCTGAACCCGGAGCTCGAGTGCCTCCGCACGGGCCGTCGCCGCAGTGAAGGCCTTGACCATTTCTTCGATTCTCGACTCGAGTTGTTTGAGCACTGCTTCCATGGCCATCTCCTGTCCTCCAAGAACCTCAGGCGAACGTGATTCCGAGCCTTTGAACCAGCTTCTCGCGCAGCCGGTCCTGCTCGGAGTTGACCTCTTCCTGGGTGAGGGAGCGATCGGGTTGACGATAGACCAGTCGCAAGGTCGTACGGACCATTCCCACCCCAAGCCCCTCGCCGGTGTAGCGCGCCGCCAGGCTGAGGTCCGTCACCTGCTCGGCTGCGAGCTCGCGAACCGCTGCCTCGAGCTCGGCAAAGCTGAGCTCGGCCGAGTGCTCCACCGTCATGTCCGCCACCACCGCTGGATATCGGGGAAGGGCCTCGAAACGCGGGCTTGGCGGTTCCTCGGCCAGGCCGAGATCGAGCTCGGCTACCGCCACCTTGCGCCGCAACTCCCAACGAGCGAGCATCTCGGGCGAGAGCATCCCGGCGAAACCGACCACCGTACCATCCTCGGCCGCCAACTCAGCGCCCGCATTGTTGTCCAACCAGCGGCCGCCCCCGGGCCGCCAGTCGACCGGGCACAGGCCGACGCGATGGCTCAGAGCGTCAACGATGCCCTTGAGACGCGAAAAAGCCTGTGCATCCGATGCGGTCCCCACGGACAGCACGACACCTACGCGCTCTGATTCCCGCGCCCCCCCGTCCCCGAGACTGAACACCCGCCCCTGCTCGAAAATCGCAAGGTCGAGCTCTCCCTGGTTGAAATTGGCGGCCGCCGCCATCAGCATGCCGGGCATCAACGAGCGGCGCATGACGCTCTGGGTCTGGGCGAGGGGGTTGTCGAGGGGCAGTTGGGCGCCGGGACACTGCGGCTGCGTCGCAACCAGCACATCGGTCTCAGGGTCGATGAAGCTCCAGGTGATGATCTCGACGAGCCCGGCGGAAACCGCCGCCGAACGCGCGCGGTCGACCAGCTCCCAATTCGCGTTCCGTCGCCCGGGCGCAGTCGGCAGCACCGGCAGCTCGGCCGGGACCGCGTCGTATCCGACGTGCCGAATGATCTCCTCGTATAGATCCGGAAGGCGGTCGATGTCGACCCGGTACGGAGGCACGGTAATCTGCACCTCGTCGCCTCGGCACTGAGGAGCGAAACCGAGGCCTGCGAAAATATCGACCACCCGCTCGGCGGCAATCGCGAGACCGGTGAAGCTCGAGAGCGCCTCGATCGAGATCGCCATCCCCCGCGCCTTCCACGGCCGCGGATAGACGTCGATGCGGTCCCTGCAGACCTGCCCGCCGGCAAGTTCGGCAATCATTGCCGCCGCCCGATCGCAGGCCACTGCCGCCATCTCCGGATCGCAGCCGCGCTCGAAACGGTGTGAGGCCTCGGTATGCACGCCCAAGCGGCGCGCGGCACGCCGCACAGAAAGCGCATCGAAATGCGCACTCTCGAGGAGCACATCGTTCGTATCTTCATGGATCTCAGAGTCGGCGCCGCCCACTATTCCGGCCACCGCTACTATGCCCGCGCCGTCGGCGACCATCAACATCGAAGGATCGAGCTTCCGGTCGACTCCGTCCAGGGTTGTCAGAAACTCGCCGGGCTGAGCCCTTCTGACCACGATTCGGCCCCCGCGGAGACGATCGAGGTCGAACGCATGCAGCGGCTGCCCGAGCTCAAGCAGCACGTAGTTGGTCACATCGACCACGACGTTGATCGGTCGCACGCCACAGTTGAGCAGACGCCGTTGCATCCATCCCGGCGACGAGGTCACCCGGATTCCCCGGATCACCCGGGCAACGTACCGTGAGCACAGCTCGGGGTCGTCGATCTCGATCGTTGCCAGGGAGGAAGCACGCTCGCCGCTCTCCTCGAGGTCGAACTCGAGCGGTCGCAACGCGGCCCCGGTGGCCACTGCGGCTTCGCGGGCGAGGCCGCGGTGGTTCATGGCGTCGGGCCGGTTAGTGGTCACCTCGACGTCCCATTTTTCGGCGCCGTCGCCGAGCTCGCGCAGCTCGACGAGACAGCCACAATCGGTCAGCCGATCGGCAAGGATGTCGAGATCCGGCGCGCCCTCGAGGTGCTCGGTCAGCCACTCGGAATCGAATATCATGCGAACTGCCTCGTCAGACGCTGGTCGCCCGCAAAGAGCTGGCGCAGATCGGGAATGCCGTACACCAGCATCGCGATGCGATCGAGCCCGAGGCCGAAGGCGAACCCGGTGTAGCGGTCGGCATCGACACCCACCGCCTCGAAGACCCGAGGATCGACCATTCCAGAGCCCAGGATCTCGATCCAGCCCGAGCCGGAGCATACCCCGCAGCCCTTCTGATCGCAGAAAATGCATGAGATGTCGACCTCGGCCGAGGGCTCGGTGAAGGGAAAGTAGCCGGGGCGCAGTCGAACCTTGACATCATCCGAAAAGAGGGCGTGGAGAAAGGTCTCGAGGGTCGCCTTGAGGTGGCCGAAAGTGATGCCCTCGTCGACCAACAAGCCCTCCGCCTGGTGGAACATCGGCGAGTGTCGGAGGTCGGAGTCCCGGCGGTAGACCCGGCCGGGAACGATGATTCGAATGGGTGGCTGGCGGCGTTCCATCACCCGAGCCTGGACCGGCGAGGTGTGGGTTCGCAGGAGGTTGCCGCCCGGCAGGTAGAAGGTGTCCTGATCGTCTCGCGCAGGGTGGTCCGGCGGGATGTTCAGTGCCTCGAAGTTGTGCCAGTCATCCTCGACCTCTGGTCCGTCCTCGACGTCGTAGCCCATCCGAAGAAAGATCTCCTCGATGCGCCGCCGCACCAGGTGCACCGGATGCTCGGCGCCGCTGACAACCCGGGTGCCGGGCAGGGTGACGTCCACAACCGAGGACGAGACTCCCGTGGCCTCTTCAGGCGCCCCGCTCCGCGCGGTGGAGAGACGCTCCTCGACAAGCATCTTGAGCTCGTTGAGGGCGCGTCCGTACTCGCGCTTCTCCTCCTTCGGCAACTCCCGCAGCACCGCCGTCAGTTCTTGCAGAATTCCGGAGCGACGACCGGCGTAGGTAACACGCACCTTCTCCACTGCCTCTGCATCCCCCGCCGCTTCGAGATCGGCGAGAAATGCGGCTTGAACCTCTTGCAACCGCTCGGTGCTCACCGAGTCCTCAGCTCACGACCTGCTTGGACAGCTCGACCAGCTGGGTGAACGCCTGCGGGTCACGCACCGCGATGTCGGCGAGGACCTTACGATCGAGGGAGCACCCCGCGGTCTTGAGGCCGGCGATCAGGGCCGAATAGGTGGTGCCGTTCTGCCGCGCCGCCGCGTTGATGCGGGTGATCCACAGCGAGCGGAACTGCCGCTTGCGCTGCTTGCGGTCGCGGTAGGCATACTGCAGCGATTTCTCGACCTGGATCTTGGCGGTGCGGTGGAGCCGCGACTTGCCACCCCAGTAGCCTTCGGCGAGGTTGAGGATTTTCTTGCGACGATCTTTACGGTTTGACGATCTCTTGACGCGCATGGCCGCCTCCCTACCGCATACCTACGAGCATTTTGGCGAGGACTTTGGCGTCCCCGGGCTTGACGATGGCGGACGAGCGCAGCTTGCGCTTCCGTTTGCGGGATTTCTTGGTCAGGATGTGTGAATGATAGGCGTGGTGGCGCTTGAACTTCCCGCTTGCGGTTCTCTTGATCCGTTTTGCGGCGCCACGGTGGGTCTTCAACTTCGGCATGACTACCTCTCCTTTATAGCTCCAGCGAGCGTGTGCTTACGGCCTTTGTGATGCGGTCCTGGATAGTCTCCAGCAGCTGCACGCCCTCGTCTCTCCGGTGCCGCAACCGGAGCGCGATGGTACCGTCCTCCGCCTCTCGTTGCCCAACCACCAACAGGTAGGGCACTTTCATGGTTTCTCCCTCGCGAATCTTGTAGCCCAGCTTCTCGGAACGGCGGTCAACCTCCACCCGCAGACCGCACGCCCGAAGCTGACCGACGACCTTTTCAGCATAATCGTTCACGGCATCGGTGATCGGCAGCACCCGAGCCTGCTCCGGCGCCAACCAGGGTGGCAGATCACCGCCGAAGTGCTCCAACATGACGGCAAAGAACCTCTCCACCGAGCCCAGAATCGCCCGGTGGATCATCACCGGTCGTTTCTCCAAGCCATCGGAGTCGGCGTATCCGAGGCCGAATCGTTCGGGCATTTGAAAATCGAGCTGAATCGTCGCCAGTTGCCAGGACCGGCCGAGCGCATCACGGACGTCAAAGTCGATCTTCGGCCCGTAAAAGGCGCCCTCGCCCTCGTTGATTTCAAAATCGACCCCGTCGCGAGTTTCGAGGCAGCGTGCGAGAACCGCCTCGGCGTGTTCCCACACCGCAGGGTCCCCCATCGCCTTCTCGGGTCTGGTGGCGAGGTGGACCTTGATGTCTTCGAAGCCGAAAAGGGCGTAGATTTCAAATATGAAGTCGAAGAGAGAGGTGATCTCGGAGGAGATCTGCTCCGGGGTACAGAAAATATGGGCGTCGTCCTGGGAAAAAGTGCGCACCCTGGTCAGCCCGGTAACAACTCCCGAGCGTTCATAGCGGTGGAGGCGACCGAAGTCGGCGATGCGTAGCGGCAGGTCGCGATACGAGTGGGCGCCGCTGCCGAAAAGTAGGCAGTGCGACGGGCAGTTCATCGGTTTGACGCTCGACGAGCGTTCCTCAACGTCATCGAAGTTGTCGGCAAAAAACATGTCGTCGCGGTAGTTCTCGTAGTGACCCGAACGCTTCCACAGCTCAACGTCGAAAATCTGTGGAGTGATCACCTCCTGGTACCCGTACGTACGGTACTTTTCTCGCATCAGATCGAGCAGGGCATTGTAGACAATGGTGCCCCGTGGGTGGAAGAAGGGGCTCGCGGGGGCCTCGGGGTGGAACGAGAAGAGATCGAGCTCGCGGCCCAGACGGCGATGGTCGCGACGACGCAGCTCCTCGAGATGCGCGAAGTAGGCATCGAGCTCCTTCTTGGTCGCGAAGGCCGTGCCGTAAATGCGCTGCAGCATTTCGTTACGTTCGTCGCCTTTGAAATAGGCGCCCGACGCCTCGAGCAAACGCACCGCGCCGATCTGTGAGGTGCGCTGCACGTGCGGTCCGCGACACAGGTCGAGGAACGGACCATGGCTGTACAGGGTGATCGTCTCGCCCTCGGGAATGTCTTCGAGTCGTTTGAGCTTGATGTCTTCGCCACGCTCGGACATGATTCGTGCGACCTCTTCGCGGTCGGTCTCGGTTCGCTCAAAGTCCAGATCCTCGGCGAGGATGCGCCCCATCTCCGCCTCGATGCGTTCGAAGTCCTCGGGACGGAACGGGCGCGGGAAGCGGAAGTCGTACTGATACTTCTCGGCGTGATCCTGGCGACCGGCATCGATCGGGGTGCCCGGCCACAGTCGTTTAACCGCATCGGCGAGCACGTGCTCCGCGGAGTGCCGAATGACCTCGCCCGCCTCGGGATCGCGGGTGGTGACGATGCGGAGCTCGACATCCGACGTCAGCTCGGTGCGCAGATCAACCAATTCTCCGTCGACCAGCGCCGCGACTGTATCGCGCGCGAGCCGCGGACCGATGGCCTCGGCCACCTGGAGGACGGTCGATCCCACGGGAAATTCCCGCGCGCTGCCGTCCGGCAAGCTCACCCTGATTGTTGTCGCCATCGGTCACTCCGTCTCCAAGTACTCCCCGGCGAAAATACCTCCGCATTCCGCCGTTCTTCCGTCGGGAAGCACCAAAACACAAAAACCCGCCCAGGGGGTCGGGTTTCGGATCGTGCGCGTGGTAGGCGCGCGCGGACTCGAACCGCGGACTTCATCCGTGTGAGGGATGCGCTCTAACCAACTGAGCTACGCGCCTTCACTGATCCGTAAAAATGGTAGGCGCGAGCGGACTCGAACCGCTGACCCCTACCGTGTCAAGGTAGTACTCTAACCAGCTGAGCTACGCGCCTAAAGGCTAATGACGGGTGGTCCCCTAGACCCTTCCGACCCGTCTTCGTCCCGTTTGTATGCCAAAGAACACCCCTTGGATAAGGGAAAGGGATCATAACAATGGGGTTTGGGCGTGTCAACACGGTTCTGCCGTTGTCGTGATACCTTGAATCCAAGATGAGCGATTCTCACCGGCGATCTGCACCAATCTCTTGCGCTCTGGATGCTTGCGAAAATGCTCCGCGTACCGCTGGGTATGCGTCCGCTTTTCGCACGCACCAGAGCATCAAGTTCTTGGCGCAGCTCATCCGGCAGAACCGCTCATCTTAGATTGAACCCAAAATGAGCGACCAGCAGATCGTCGTCTTCACCGCCCAGGGCGAGGTCGAGGAGCGGCAGGTGCGGGCCTTCCTCGCGGCCCATGAGATTCCAACCACCGTTCGGGGCGAGGCCCTGCGCCACACCCACGCGTTCGTCCTCGATGGTCTCGGCGCGGTTGAGATCATGGTGGCTACCGAGCTCGAGGATGAAGCGCGCCGGCTCCTGGACGAGGTCGAGCGGGGGGAGTTCGCCCTCCCGGATGACTGGAGCGATCAGCCGCCGCGATGATCTTGCGAGAGTCCGAGCTCCCTGAGCTGGCGGGGATCCACCTCCGATGGCGCCCGGGTCATGAGGCAGGTTGCCGAGGTGGTCTTGGGGAAGGCGATCACGTCTCGAATCGACTCGCGTCCCGCCATGAGCATGACCATGCGATCGAGCCCGAGAGCGATGCCGCCGTGGGGCGGCACCCCGTAGCGAAAGGCCTCGAGAAGAAATCCGAATTTCGCCTTCGATTCGTCGTCACCAATGCCGAGAGCCTTCAACACCCGCCGTTGGATTGCCGGATCGTGAATTCTGATCGAGCCGCCACCGAGCTCCACGCCGTCCATGACAACGTCATATGCGCGCGCCCGAACGCTTCCGGGGTCTGCCTCCAAATGCCCCTCATCCTCGGCCAGAGGAGAGGTGAATGGGTGATGGGTAGCGTAGAAACGGCCGTCGGTTTCGTTCCACTCGAGCAGCGGGAAGTCCGTCACCCATAAAAAATCGTGCCGCCCCTCCGGGATGAGTCCGTGCTCGAGGCCGAGGTGGAGGCGCAGCGCCCCGAGGGACGCGAAGACCATCTTCGGCGGTCCACCGACCACCAGCAAGAGGTCTGCCTCGGCTGCGCCGGCGGCGTCGAGGAAACGGAGCACACCCTCGTCGCCGAGGGCCTTCTTGGCCGGCGACGCCACCCCGTCCACGGTTCGTTTGAACCACAAGACTCCGGCCGCCCCATGCGGTTTCACGACCTCCGACAGGCCGTCGAGCTGTTTCCTGGACATGCTCGCCCCGCCGGGCAGCACGAGGCCCTTGACCCGTCCCCCGATCGCCGCCTGCTCGAGCACCTGGAATCCGCAGCCCGCGCACAGTGGACCAAGCTCCAATAGCTCGAGATCAAATCTGGTGTCGGGCCGATCCGTGCCGTAGCGTTCGAGGGTTTCGTTGTAGGTGAGACGGGGAAAGTGCTCCGGCGGCTGGATGCCGACAATCGGAAAAATCCGGGCGAAGAAGCCCTCCACCAACGTGTAGATGTCCTCCTCGACGACAAAGGACGCCTCGACGTCGATCTGGGTGAATTCGGGCTGGCGGTCGGCGCGCAGATCCTCGTCGCGGAAGCAGCGTGCCACCTGCACATAGCGGCCGAGGCCGGCTACCTGGAGCAACTGTTTGAAGAGCTGCGGCGACTGGGGCAAGGCGTAGAATGAACCCTTGTGGACTCGGGACGGCACCAGAAAATCACGGGCGCCCTCCGGGGTGGAACGAGTGAGGATCGGGGTCTCGACCTCGATGAAATCCATCTCGTCGAAGTAGCGGCGGGCGGCAGCCACAACCCGGTGACGAAGCACCAGACCGGCGGTCATTTCGGGTCGTCGCAGGTCGAGGTAGCGGTGGGTCAGCCGCAGCTCCTCGGACGCATTGACCCCATCCTCGACAACGAACGGGGGGGTTTCGGCCTCGTTGAGCAGATCCAACTCCTCCACCCGCACCTCGATCTCGCCGCTCGCGAGCTCGGGGTTGGTCTGTCCCTCGGCGCGCTCGCGCACGTTGCCGCGCACCCGTATGACGTCCTCGGCGGAGAGCCGCTCTCCTTGGGCCACCATATGATCCTCGAAGACCAACTGGACCAGGCCGCTCCGGTCCCTGAGATCGACAAAGATCAAACCGCCCAGGTCGCGTTGCCGGCGCACCCACCCAACCAACTCTACCGTCTCGCCGAGGTTTGCTCGGCCCAGCGATGCGCACCACGGTCTCTCCCAGGCGCTCATGGTCATGTGTTTCCCTTCCCGATTTCGTTTCCAAACAATCTGTTCGTTCAACCGAAAATCGAGGCGATAGTTGTCGGTCGCTCCCGACCTCCGTCCACTCAACTGTCCGCCCGGCCCCTCAACAATCGTCCAAGGTGGCCGGGAACCTCGTCCAATGCCACCATTTCCTGCTCGCCGTGATCGAGGTCCCTGACGATTGCGGCCCCCTCGGCTGCCTCGCGTTCGCCGAGGATCAGCGCCGCTTCGGCGCCGACCTTCGCCGCCCACTTGAGTCCTGCCTTGAGCGAACGCCCGGTGACCTCGGTCTGTACCGTGATCCCGCAGCCGACGAGCTCGCGGGCGATCGAGAGAGCCGCAGACGCGACCTCGCCCCCGACCGGGAGGATGACCACCGTCGGCCGCTCGAGCACATGCCGCCGGAAACTCCCCGGCAGCACCTCCACCAGCCGGTCCTCGCCGATGGCAAAACCGACCCCCGGCACCTGCTGTCCGCCGAGGTCCGAGATCAGGCGGTCGTACCGGCCTCCTCCGCAGATCACCGTTGCTTCGCCGAGCTTTGGCGACACAACCTCGAAGACCGTCCGCAGATAGTAGTCGAGACCCCGAACCAGACGCGGCGCCCACCGCACCGGTATGCCTACCTCACCGAGACCTTCGCGAACCGTCTCCACGTGCCGCCGAGCCTGATCGCTGACGACCTCGGAAACCGGCGTGGTTTCGGCCACGAACTCCTGACAGCGCTCCACCTTGCAGTCCAAAATTCGCAGCGGGTTGGCGTCCCACCGGCGCTGACAGTCGCCACACAGCTCCTGCCGGTTCGGAACGAGCTCCGATTTGAGAACTGCGATGAAACGCTCCCGATCTTCCGGATCACCGAGGTTGTTGAGCACGATGACCAAGTCATCGAAATCGAGCTCGGCGAGGAATGTATGGAGGGCAAGGAGGACTTCGACATCCGCCTGTGGGGTGTCGGCGCCGAGCAGCTCGATGCCGATCTGGGAAAACTGGCGGTAGCGGCCGCGCTGCATCTTCTCGTAGCGGAACATCGGTCCGAAATAGCTCAGTCGCATGGGCCGGGGGCGCTGGCCGAGACCGTTCTCGATAAAGGCCCGGGCGACTCCGGCCGTGCCCTCAGGCCGCAGAGTGAGCGAGCGCCCCTTACGGTCCGAAAACGTGTACATCTCTTTGGCCACGATGTCGGTGCCCTCGCCAACGCCCCGAACGAAAAGCTCGGTGGGCTCCAATATCGGGAGCCGAATCTCGTCGTAACCGAAGCCCCCGAAAACGCGGTGGGCCGCCGCCTCGACCGCGAGCCAGACGCGCGATTCCGGAGGCAGAACATCCCGGGTTCCCTTCACTTTGCGAATCATGTGCTCATCCCTCCGAAATCGAGCGGAAATGAACGCTACCACAGGCTCTCACGAGCCAGCAATACGCAGCCCTCCCCGACAACGCGCAAGAGCCTGGAAATCAGGGGGTTGTGGATCTCGTCCGCGATCTTCCGATCGCCAACCGACTCAAACACAACGAGATACACATAAAACATTGAAAACAAAGAAGTTGGTCGCGAGACAAAAATCGGCCGATGAAAACAGGAAATGCTTGTGTTTACACTGGCTTAACGCGTTTTCCACATGGTTTTCCACAGGGTTTTCAACACTTCAAAACGAGCCGGGAACGACTCCCAGTCGCGCCTTTGTCAGGACTCCACCCAAGGGCATCTTCCGGGGCGTAAAACTCGCGGGGAATCACCTGTCAGGTCGACCAAAGTGCTCGCATCACCACCGGCAGTCGGGCCGCCGTCAAGGACCAGATCGGGCCGACCGACGAGGGAGTCGAGAGCCTCGTCTGCTTCCACGAAGGGAGGGGCGTCGTGCAGATTGGCCGAGGTCCCGGTCAGCGGACCGGACCGGTAGAGAAGGGCCCGAAGCGCTCCATGGCCGGGGATGCGAACTGCCAGCGTTCGACCGCGTGCGGCGGGCAACTCCGTGCGGCGCCCGAGAACAACGGTGAGCGCCGCCGGCCACCGGCGGGCGAGCTCGAGGCGAAACCTCTCCGGAACCACTACGAGCTTCTCCAACTGTTCCCAATCCGCACACAACACCGGCAGGCCGAGGCCGGTGGGACGGTTCTTCATCGAGTGGATCTTTTCGACGGCTCGCCGATTGCTCGGGTCCCCACCGAGGCCGTAAAAGCTCTCGGTGGGGAAAAGCACCACTCCGCTCTGAGCCACTACCTCCGCGGCGACCGGCAGCGCGTCCCGAACCTGGTCACGGTCGACAAAGCGTAGACGGATCACACATCACCCAGCAGGACACGGGCATGGGCATGGGCCGATTCGGTGACCTCGCCACCGGCGAGCATCCGCGCTACCTCGGCCTCTCTCTCCGCTCCGCTCAGAGATCGGGTTTGGGTCACCGCTCGACCGTCTTGCTTGATCTTCTCGACCAGAAAGTGCCCCGCCGCCCTCGCCGCCACCTGTGGGAGATGGGTCACCACGAGCACCTGATCGGTCTGCGCCAGATCGGCCAGGAGCTCAGCCAAGGCCGCAGCCGTGACTCCACCGAGACCCGAATCGACCTCGTCGAAGAGCAGGGTCAGGCCGGTGGACGGACCGCGACTCCGAAGGACCGTGCGCAGGGCCAGATGCATCCTCGACAACTCGCCCCCGGAAGCGATCCGGGCCATCGGGCGCGGTTCCTCTCCCGGGTTTGCCGCAATCAGGAGAACACATTCCTCGACCCCCGCCGCGTCGAAGGCCACCGGTTGACCATCACGAAGCAACGGGCTCGAGGCTTCCACTCGAGTCTGCCATCGAAACTCCAGGTGACTGCCCTCCATGGCAAGTCGGGCAAGCACTTTCTCGACCCTCTCAACGAGCGCTTTCCCGGCCTTCCGGCGTGCAGTGTCGAGAGCTTTCGCAGCCAAATCAAACTCCGCCAACGCCACCTCGGCGGCGGCGGCCGCAGACTCGAGACGGTCCTCAACCGCCTCCAACTCCTCCCGCTCGCCGACCAGGGACTCCCGGTGGGCCAGTACCGCGTCGGCGGGCGAGCCATACTTGAGCATCAACTGATCGAGAAGGTGAGCCCTGGACTCCACCTCCTCGAGCTCTCCGGGGCTACCCTCGGTACCGGCAACCAGCAGCTGCACCTCGCGCACCACCTCCTCGACCTGGACGCGGGCCTCCGCCAGGCGCTCGGCACCCCCTTTCACGTCGAGCCCGCACTCAACCATCTCGGCGAGCTCGCGCTCGGCCTTGGCGAGGCTATCCACCACCGCTGCTTCGTCCTCACTGAGGCGACCGAGGAGCGAGCCCGAAAGCTCGGCCAGCCGGGCGGCATGGCGCAAGACCAGTCGATGCCGGCGCAGTTCTTCGTCTTCTCCGGGATGCGGGTCCGCCGCATCGATCTCCTGCACCTGAAAGGTGATGACGTCGAGACGGTCGCGCCGTGAGGACTGGGCCCGACGCAGCCGGTCGAGCTCCTCCGCCGCGCTCTGCCAGGCCGCGTACCTTCCCCGGGTCTCATCGAGCAGAGTCTCGTATCCACCAAAGGCGTCAACCAGGCCCCGCTGCACTCCGGTGTCGGCGAGTCCGTGTTGTTCGTGCTGACCGTGGATGGCGAGCAAATGGGGCGCAACCCGCTGCATGGCGCCGGCGGTCACTGAGACGTCGTTGATCCAGCATCGGCTGCGTCCTTCGCTGCTCACTTCGCGGCGCAGGACCGCAGCCGTGTCAGCGGCGACGCCGAGCTCCTGGAGGAAGGTCTCCAGAGTCGATCCTGCGGCGACGGAGAAGGTGCCCTCGACCTGAAGCCGGTCGCTGCCGGTGCGCACGAGGTCACTCTGGGCGCGCTGGCCTCCAAGGAGCTTCAACGACTCGACCAGCAGGGACTTGCCGGCGCCCGTTTCTCCTGTGAGGACAGCGAATCCGGGAGCGAACTCGACCTCAACGGCATCGATGATGCCGAGGCTGCGGACCGAAAGGCGCTGGAGCATCGCTGCATCCTACCTCAGAGGCGCCGAGGCGGTACAATTCCAGGTGGAGACCTGGCCCGTTCCCGTCCAGAAACTCCGATGGGGACAGCGCGGTTCTCGACAAGGAAGCGAGCGATTTTTCTGCAAGATCAAGAAAAAAAGACTTCCGCGGAGACGTGCTCCTGTACGTCGCACAAGGGAATTCGCAGCTTGACGCAGAGATTGCAATAAACCGCCATTTACCGGACAAAAACAGGCTGGTTTCAAGGGGAGGTAATGATGAGCCGCTCAACCGCTGCCGTGATCCGTCATGTGGAATCCGTCGACCCCGTCGTGGTGCCGCGTTGCCGAGGCGCCACCCTGAGGGTGGTCCTTGGCCCTGAAAGCGGGGTCCCAAACTTCGTCACCCGCCACATTACGCTCGATCCCGGCGGACGAATTCCCTGTCATCGCCATGACTCCATCGAGCACGAGCAGGTGATTCTCGACGGGAAGATGGTGATCAGTCTGGACGGGCGTGAGACGGAGGTGGGACCCGGCGATGCCATTTTCATCCCCGCCGGAGTCGATCACTGGTATGAGAATCGGAGCACCAAGAACGTGAACTTCGTGTGTGTGGTCCCGAACACCGCCGACTACCAGACCGAGTGGTTGGAGGAACCGGCCGAGTAATCGGGCCTTCACACCTCACGCACGCGCTAGCCCACATTTCTCACCGGGTTCCGTAGCGAGGGTGGCGAGGTGCCGTTCCCAGTGGTGTTTTCGACCTGAGGGGCGCGGAGCGCGTACTTGCAGTACGTCGAGCACCCCGAGGCGAGCAAACACCGCCGGGTGTGGTGCATCGCCAGCCGCAGTAGAAAGCTGGTGATATGCGGGCTAGGAGCCGGTACCGAACACGTTCCGGAAAAGCCCGATCGTTCAATGCTTGGCGAAGTACCTCATCGACGATCGGCACAGTGCGCTCGAATCTCCGACCAGGCGCAATCGATTTCGGCACCCAGATCTTCCAGGCTCCCTCGGTTGTCCACCACCACATGCGCGTGCCTTTTCTTTTCCTCGAATGGAAGTTGCGCCGCGAGCAGCCGCCGAGCTCGTTCCAGCGGCATCCCACGGGCCTGCGCTCGATCGAGTTGCTGGTTGGGTTCACACCACACCACGATCAACACGTCATAGTTGCGCCAGGCGCCGGTCTCGACGAGCAACGCCGCTTCCACAACCGCCACTTGAACGGGCCCGAGTGACTCCCGCCACGCCGCAACCATCGCTCGCACCAGGGGGTGAATTTCTGTTTCGAGTCGTAACCGGGCGTCGGCATCTTGGAGCACCAAGTGTCCGAGCGCCCGCCGATCAACACCCCCCTCGGCGTCGAGCACCTGATCACCGAAAAGCTCGGCCACCACCCGTGCACCGGCCTTCCCCGGTCGATAGAGGTCATGGACTCCGGCATCCGCATCGAAGACAGACGCCCCGCGAGCGGCCAGCATCCGCGCCACCGTCGACTTGCCCGAGGCGAGACCGCCGGTCAGTCCCGCCAAACAGGGGTGGCTCCGCCCGCACACCGCCCTCGCTTCGAGATCCGGTGAGACATGCGAGCTCATCATACGAGGCCTCGCCGCAGCCTGGCCGCCCTCACGGTGTTCGCCATCAACATGGCGATCGTCAGCGGCCCGACACCTCCCGGCACCGGGGTGATCCGGCCGGCGTGCGGCGCCACCCGTGTAAAGTCGACATCACCGGTCAGCACCGCACCACGCCTGGCAAATGCAGCAAGCTTCTTCTCGTTGCCCGGGTACAAATCCTCGACTGTCTTCCGGTCGGTGACGCGGTGCATGCCGACATCGACAACGACCGCGCCCTCCGCGACGTGCTCCGGGCCGATCAACGCCCGTCGCCCGACCGCCGCGATCAGGATCTCGGCCTGTCGGCAGACCTCGGCGAGGTCGCGGGTCCGCGAGTGGCAGATCGTGACGGTTGCATGGGCGTGCAACAGAAGCATCGCCATCGGCTTGCCGACGATGTCCGAGCGTCCCACCACAACTGCCCGGCGGCCTTTCAGCTCGATTCGCTCCCGGCGAAAAAGTTCCATGACTCCAGCCGGAGTACAGGGAACCAGGCGCGGGCGCCCCTGTTGGAGGAGGCCGACGTTTTCGGGGTGGAAGCCGTCGACATCCTTGGCCGGATCGATACGGCTCACAATCGCCGCCGTGTCGATCGACGGCGGCAACGGCAGCTGCACCAGAACGCCGTCGACCTCTACGTCGGCGTTGAGACGGTCGATCAACGCCTCGAGCTCTGCCTGCGGCGCGTCCGCGGGGAGGCAATGGGTCTCAGATACCATCCCCAACTGAGTCAGGGTGCGCGCCTTCGAGCCGACGTAGATTTTCGACGCCGGATCCTCGCCCACCAGCACCGCGTCCAGCCGCGGCCTGACCCCTCGTTCCCTGAGAGCTGTCACCTCGGCGGCCACCTCATCGCGAATCTCGCCCGCGACCTTCGCCCCGTCAAGCCTCCGTTCCTTCTCCTCCATTACGCCTCCGTCTTGATCCCCTCGTAGAGCGACGCCACGCCGCCGGTGAGAGCCCGCGCCCGCACCCTCTCGAGCCCAACACCGGCCAGAGTCCTGCACATGTCGTCAGAATCGGGGAAGGAGCTCACTGACGCCGGCAGGTAGTCGTAGGCCTCGGGATCACCCGAGATCAGGCGCCCCACACGGGGAGGAACGGTCCGCACCCACCATGCCAGGAGTGGGGCGAAGAACCCGCGAGGTCGGGAGAACTCGAGCACCAACAAGAGCCCTCCAGGGCGGAGCACTCGAACCAAATCGCCGAGCCCGGTCTCCAGGTCCTCGAAGTTGCGCACCCCGAACGCCACCGTGACCACGTCGACACAACCGTCCGGCAGGGGCAGGCACAGGGCGTCGGCGGCAAACAGCGGCAACCGCCGCCCTCGGGCAGCGGCTTTCTGTCGTGCGACTTCGAGCATCGGCAAACAGAAATCACTCCCCGTTGAGACGCCCTCGGCAAGCATGAGAGCGAGATCTCCGGTTCCCGTGCATACGTCGAGGACCAACGAGGGCTGCACCGCCGCCACTCGCCTGGCGACCACCCGGCGCCATCCCACGTCGCGGCCCAACGACAACACGCGGTTGAGCAGGTCATATCGAGGCGCGATACGCCCGAACATGCCGCGAATCTCACCGGCGCGCTTGGACAAGAGCTCCTGCCGCATGGCGGAGAGCCTAGCATGAAGAACATCGCCGAGTTCTCAGTGTTGAGTTTTGACGTGGGTTTCCGCCCGGCCCCGAAACGGATCCGAAAACAGGCGACTTCGGCGAAAGTTCGCGCCGATTTCTCTTGGCGCCGGCGATCAATGGCCAGGATCTTCAGTCGTCGACGAGCGCGTCGCGGAGCGCTTCGAATGCCTTGCGGCGATGGGACACTGCGTTCTTCTCCTCGGTCTCCATCTGTCCATAGGTGCGGCCACCGCTGCCTTCGGGCATGAAGGTCGCATCCCAGCCGAACCCCCGCCTACCGGTGGGAGTCCTGGTGATCGCACCCGGGACGACGCCCTCACCAAACACCTCGTCCGCGCCATCGGTCGCGCAGACCAGACACCTCACGGTCGCCCGGGAATCACCAAAACAGTGGGCGATACGACAGATTCCCGCCGGGCCGACGCTGGCCAGCAGCCAGCGCACAAGTGGACCGGGAAAACCGCCCATGCCGGCCAGCTCGAGGGAGGTATCCTCGACCACAACCGGACGGTGCAGCCGCTCCCAGGCCATCGCTGCTTTCCCCACCACCACTTCCTTGAGATCGAGAGACTGCAGTTCGGGCAGGTCGAGGGCGTGGTGATCGAGCTTGCAGTCGAGGACCGCCTCGGCCTCGCTGAGCTTGCCGAGGTTAGAGGTGACAAAGACGAGTTCGTCGAGCCGCATCAGCTCTCCGCTGCGCCGTCCTCGATCTCCTCCATGGCCACGCGATAGACCGCGATTTTTCGGCTCAGGCCTTTGAGCAGCACAGTTCCCAGGTTTTCGGTGGGAATGATGCCTTCGATCGCAGCCTGAGTTGTCTCACCCAGGACGATGGCGCCGGGCGTGGCCACAAACTCCTCTAATCGGGCCGTGACGTTGACCGTGTTGCCGAGAACGGTGTAGTCGATACGGGTCGCCGAACCGATATCCCCCACGACCACCGGGCCGGAATGAATGGCGACCCGCACCTCGACCCGGTCGAGGCCTTCCTCTTCGCGTTCGGCGTTCCATCGCTCCAGCGCGCGCATCAGATCGATTGCCGTACGCACCGCCCGCTCGGCATGGTCGTCCTGGGGAAGAGGCGCACCGAAGAAAGCCATGACGGCATCGCCGATGAACTTGTCCAAGGTCCCGCCGTACGCGAAGATCGCGTCGGCCGCGAGGGAGAAGAACTGGTTGAGAAAGGCAGCCACCTCTTCGGGAGGGAGGCGCTCACACCGCGCTGTAAAACCCACGATGTCGGCAAAGAGGATCGAGGTCTCGCGCAAAGTCACCGAAGTACGATCCGCCCCGGCGTCCGAGAGCACCGCCTCGATGACGGCTGGGGAGTGGTAGCGCTCGAGCCGGTCCCGGGCCGACCGCTCGCGCTGGATCCGTTCGTTCAGCTGAGCCCGCTCGATGGCCACCGCCGCATAGTTCGCAAGCGCGGTCAGGAGATCGAGATCGGAGGCCGAGAAAGACCCCACATGCAGCGGAGAGTCGACGTAGATTACGCCGATCACCCGCTCCCGGTGCCACAAAGGCGCACACATGGCCGACCGGATCTGATGGATGCGAACACTGCGACCGGCCTCGAATCGCTGGTCAGCCTGGGCATCGTGGGTCAAGATGGCAACCTTCTGTCGCGAAACCAGATCGAGGATGGTGCGCGATATGGGTACGTCGGGTTCGCCATCCGCATCGGCGTCTTTGGTGCGGAAGAGCTCCAACTTGGGACTGCCGTCCTCGTCGAAAAGAACGATGAAACCTCGATCGACGAGGAGGTGTTCGAAGACGAGATCCATCACCTTTTCGAGAACAGGATCGAGCTCCTCGACCTGGATAAGAGTCTTGGCAACCTGGGCGAGGATCTCGAACACCCGCTCCCTGGCGCCGATCTCTTTGGAGATCGCCGAGGGACGCCCTTCCAGGCCGTAGTCCAGATTGAACTCGGAAAGAGGACGGAGGTAGGTTGCAGAAGACAGCCCGCCCGCATCGGTCGCCGTGTCCTCCACCAGGAGATTGAAGCTGCCGACGCCCACCCGGTCGCCGGGAGCAATGGTGCCGGAGGACACGAAGCTCTCGTTGATCTTGATTCCGTTGGTCGAGTCCTGGTCGACAATCTTGAAGACCCCGTCGTCCTCCTCGATCCGTGCATGATGCCTGGACACCGAAAAATCACGCAGGACGATGTCGTTGTCGCTCGACCGGCCCATGGAAAGACCGTCCCGGACCGGAATCCGGTGGGTCACGCCGCCATCCTCATAGACCAGCTCAAGCATGTAAATCCATTGTACCGCGCCGCGCCTGGAAGCCCGGGCGGAAATCCTCTTTATCGCCCGGCGGAGGCGCCGGAGGAGGTGGGTACGCGGTCACCACCGGCTTTCGCCTTTTTCGGGCGGTACCAATTGACCAGCCCGTTGCGCAGCTTTCGGTTGGCCTCGCGGTCCGGTTGGAGGGCCGAGAGTTCGTAGAAGGGCCCGCCGCAGGCATAGAGCCGCCTCGCAGCGACAGACCACCATCGCGGGCGACCCTTGAGCAGCACCGCCTGCCACACGATGCAGCCCTCGGCGCTCAGTGGGTCGAGGCCGCGGACCCCCATCAAGGCCAAGTTGGAGCGGAGTACCTCCTCCGTGTCGACCAAGCAGTCCTCGCCGATCCATCCAGGTAGGGTCGCGTCCAGGGCCTCCAGACCAGAGATGAAAATGCCCATGCCCCAGCCCTGCCGCTCGCCAGTGGGTTTTTCGAAAAAGCGACTCAACGACACCGCCTCGATGAGCTTCATCAGTTGGACCCTGTTCTGAAAGTCCTCAGAAAGCTGATAGGTGCGCACCAGAAGGTCGAGGTCCTCGACATCCACGAGCTTCTCGGCGGCCCGGAAACAGTCATTGGAGCGCCGCTGCAACGCCACGCCCTTCCATCCGGGGAAGCTCAATCCTTCGCCGAGGAGAACGGATTCGAGCCACATCTCGAGCAACGACCGGCGGCGGAGGGTTCGCTCCACCAACTCCATCTCGTCGGCGAGCAGCTTGGCCGACTCGTCGTCGATGCCGTTCCTGACATCGGGCAGTCGATCGGCAAGAAGGTCGCGGTAACCGTATGCGGCGGCCTGACGAAGGCGTTGCGAGTCCGCCATGATGGCCTCGCGGTAGGCCGGGAGCAGGACCGGATCGTGGAAGGCCGCACCACCGAGAAGCAGCGCCATGCGCTGCCGCTCCGAAAGCTTCTCCTCCGACCACATACGCAGCAGCCCTTCGGGGCTCGGCCACCGGGTCATCGCCTGGCGTTGGAGCCAGGAGCGAGACCGCGTGTCATAGTAGTCCCCGGGAAAGCGGGACACCAGGCCGGTGGTGATCACCGAAGTGTTCATGGCCCCAATCAGCACCAACGCCGCAATACCCATCCCCGCCATCTCCTTTCCTTTGCGATGCCCGCATGCGAGGATAACCCCGATGGCCCGGCGAATGAAGCTTACGGTCGCCTATATGGGTCGCGACTTTCACGGTTGGCAGCGGCAGCGCGGTCAGCGAACGGTGCAGGGTGAGCTCGAAAACGCGCTGCGATCGCTCACCGGCGCCGGTACGGTTTCGGTGGTCGGCGCCGGCAGGACGGACGCCGGCGTCCACGCCACCGGCCAGACAGCCCACGTGGACCTGGAGACGCCGATTCCGCCGAAGAGCCTGATGCGCGCCCTCAACCATCGTCTTCCTCCGGCGATCAAGGTCCGTTCCGCCGCCGCTGCCGGACCGAGCTTCCATGCGCGCGGGAGCGCTCTCGGGAAGCTCTACACCTACCGCATGCGGTGGCGTGATCCGTCACTACCGTGGCTCGAGCTCCGATCGGCGACGGTGAAGCGGGTGACCGACCCGGAGGCCCTCGCCGAGGCCATCCGTCGACTTCCGGGGCGCCGCGACTGGGCCTCGTTCACGGTTCCCGGCCCTGGACCTTCCTCCACCGTCAGGACTCTTTTCCGGATCAATTCACGACCCAGAAACGACGGCATCGACCTTGATTTCATCGGCGAGGGATTTCTGCGCTATCAGGTGCGTCGAATGGTGGGGGCGTTGCTCGAGGTCGGGTGGAAACAGCGCAGCATCGACGATCTCAGCTCTCTCCTCCTAGTTCCCCGGCCGGGCGCCGCGGTGTGGACCGCACCCGCCTCCGGCCTGACCCTGGAGCGAGTCTATTACCGGCGCTCACCACTTCTTTGTCTGGAATAGGCTTTCAAGGTGCCAAGCGAGCTTGCTATGGTAGACTCCGGAACCTTGGGGTAAGGTGATGCAACCACTCGATGAGATCGCCCAGCCCGGCACCCGCGAGCGCGAGATACTGGAGCAGATCGACTCCCGCCAGTTGCCCCGTCACGTCGCGATGATCATGGACGGGAACGGGCGCTGGGCGCAGGCGCGCAAGCTTCCGCGGGTCGAGGGGCACCGGGCCGGAATCGGCGCCGTTCGTGAGACCGTGGAGACCGCGGCCCGGCTGGGTCTCGATGTGCTCACCCTGTACGCTTTTTCGACCGAGAACTGGAAACGCCCGCGGCACGAGGTTATGACGTTGATGGCGTTGCTCAAGGAATACATCAACCGTGAAATCGAGACCCTGCGGAGGAACAACCTCCGTTTCCGTCCCATCGGTCGCCTCGACCAACTCGATCCCTCGATCCAGCGTGAGCTGAGCCGCGCGGTTGAGTTGACGGCCGGTTGCACAGGTATGATCGTCCAGATCGCCCTCAATTACTCCGGGCGTCAGGAATTGACCGATCTGGTCCGGGCTGCGGCCGAGGAAGGCGCTTCCGGCCGTCTGGCGCCGGCGACGGTGGACGAAGCCTGGGTCAACGACCACCTCATGACCGGGGGCCTCCCGGACCCGGATCTCCTCATCCGGACCTCTGGCGAACAACGTATTTCGAACTTCCTCCTGTGGCAGCTTGCCTATTCCGAGATCTACTTCTGTCCGACGCTATGGCCGGATTTTTCCAAGGTCGAGTTCTTGGAGGCGATGCTGGAGTATCAGCAGCGAGAACGCCGTTTTGGTGGACTGACCACCAACTCTGGGGTGTTCACTCCTTCCGGGGAGGAACATGGGGAAGCGTGAGTTCCTTGCGCTTGCCGCCATTCCCACGCTCGTTGCCGCCATCCTCTGGCCTCCTCCGTGGGTTTTTCTCGTACTGCTCGGCTTGGCACTGGTTCTCGCCTGCGATGAGCTGTTGAATATGGCCCGTGGCGCCGGCCTCGATGTCGGTCGGTGGTCGCCCCTGGCGGCGGTGGCCGGGCTGCTCGCCGCATCCTGGATTTTTGGCCCGCCGGGCATGATGGTGACGGTGGCGGTCATCGTCGTGATGCTTCCGACAATGCGCCTCGCTCACCGCAATGCCCCCGCGGGCAGCCTCGGAGGGGTGGCGGCGGCCTTTTTCGCTGTGCTCTTCATCGGCATCACCGGCGCCTGCTTCGGTTGGTTGCGGCTATGGCCCGGCGATCCAGTCGGCGTGCGGCTCCTGCTCTTCTATCTCGCATGCATCTGGGTCGGCGATTCGGGCGCCTACTATGTCGGTAAGAATTTCGGGCGCCACAAGATGTCACCGCGCATCAGCCCCAACAAGACCTGGGAAGGCCTCGTCGGCGGCATTGTCGCAACCTATCTCGCGGCAGCCGTTGCCACGGTCGCCTTCGATATCCGGCTCGCGTCCATCCACATCGCGGCGCTGGCGACCATTCTCGCCGTCACGGCTCCGGTCGGTGATCTGGTGGAGTCGCAGTTCAAGCGCGACAGCGGGGTCAAGGACTCGTCCAAGCTCTTGCCGGGGCACGGCGGTTTTCTCGACCGCACCGACAGCCTGCTCTACTCGGCGCCACCGGTGCTCGGGTATCTGCTGGCTGCCGGCCTTCTGTGATGCGGCGCCTCGGAGTCCTCGGCTCCACCGGTTCCATCGGAACTTCGACCCTCGCGGTCGTGGAGTCCTTCCCGGAACACTTCCAGGTCGTTTCCCTGGCGGCCGGCGCCAACATCGATCTCGTCCGCCGACAGGCCCGGCGCCACCGACCGGAGCTGATCAGCGTCGCGGATCAATCCGACGCCTCCATGCTGGCTGCCGAGCTCCCGGGTTGTCGCGTGGTCTGGGGCGATCAGGGTCTGATGGAAGCGACCTGCCACCCGTCGGTGGAGATGGTCGTCGTGGCTCTGGTCGGGTCGGCGGGACTCGCCCCGACGATGGCCGCAGCCGGGGCCGGCAAGCACGTTGCTCTGGCCAACAAGGAAGCTCTGGTCGTGGCCGGCGAGCTGGTCATGGCCGAGGTCGCGCGCAACGGTATCCGGCTGCTGCCGGTGGACAGCGAGCACAGCGCCATCCACCAGGCCCTCCGCGCCGGACCCGAGAATAGCGTCCGGCGCTTGATTCTCACCGCCTCGGGTGGCCCGCTCCGACAGTGGTCGGCGGAAGAGATGGTTGAGGCGACCGTCGAGGACGCTCTCGACCACCCGACATGGAAGATGGGCCCAAAGATCTCGGTCGACTCGGCGACGATGATGAACAAGGGCCTCGAGATCATCGAGGCGCATCATCTCTTCTCTATGCCGGAAGAACGGATCGAGATCCTGGTCCACCCGCAGAGCCTGGTTCACTCGCTCGTTGAGTTTGTCGACGGAGCCCTTGTCGCTCAGCTGTCGGTCAACGACATGCGCCTCCCCATCCTCTATGCCCTCGGCTGGCCCGAGCGCTTCCAAGATTCTCTCCCGCCGCTCGACCTCATCGAGGCGCCGGCGCTCGAATTTGAAGGACTCGACCCACAACGATTCCCTGCTCCCGGGCTTGCCCGCGCGGCCCTCCGCGCCGGCGGAGAAATGCCGGCAGTCCTCAACGCGGCTAACGAGGTGGCGGTCGCAGCTTTCCTGGACCGCCGGTGCACGTTGCCGGCGATCGCAGCCGTCGTCGATGCGGCGCTCGACGCCTGGATCATGAGAAACCGTCCCCTGACAACTCTCGAACAGGCCCTTGCAGCAGATGACGAGGCACGGCTGCTCGCCGCAGGGTTGATCAGGAAATATCAATCCACCAATATTCGTTCGGAGAAACGATGCTGATCTCGCTTGTTGCTTTCGTTTTCGTCCTTGGTGTGCTCGTGATCATTCACGAAGCCGGTCATTTCGCCACCGCGCGCCTGCTCGGGGCGCCGGTCGAGGTGTTCTCCGTGGGTTTCGGCAAGAGGTTGTGGGGGTTTGAGCGGGGAGGCACCGATTACCGGCTGTCTCTGGTGCCGCTCGGCGGCTATGTTCGAATCATCGGTCTCGGCCCCGACGAATCCGACCTCGTCGGTGACGGGGCTGAACCGACCGAGCTCCTGCCGCGTTGGAAGCGTGCCCTGATTCTTCTCGGTGGGCCGTTGACCAACGTCGCCGCGGCGGTGGTGTTTGCCTCCTTCGCCTTCATGGTCGGCGTGGAGACTCCGGCGTTCCGCGACCAACCTCCCGTGATAGGTTGGGTGGAGCCCGAATCGCCGGCGGAGGACGCCGGCATCCAGGCGGGCGATTTGGTCACGGCGATCGACGGCGAAGCCTTGGAGGTCTGGTGGGACCTCGAGGCCGCGGTCCTCACCTCCGGCAATACCGAGTTGTCCCTGACTGTGCAGCGCAACGGAACCACCCTCGAATTCTCGGTGACGCCGAGCGAGGACAGTCGCTACGGGTACGGCTTCGCGGGCATCGAACCCCGACTCGACCCGGTCGTGAGGGTTCCCGCGGGGGGCTCGCCCGCGGCTTCCGCCGGAGTACGCGACGGTGACCGCATCGTGGCGGTCGACGGTGTTCCGGTGCACCAATTCTATGACCTACCGCGTTTGATCGCCCCCAATCCGGGGAAGGAGCTGTCGATCGATGTGGTCCGCGACGGGACCAGGCTCAACTTCAAGGTGGTGCCGCGCGACGACAACGGTCAGGGACTGATCGGGGTTGCGCCGGCCTACACTACGGTGATCAAGAAGTTCGCCCCGCTGGCGGCTGTCCGGGCCGGTTGGCTGGACTGCCGGCGGATGACTCGCGAAACGTTTCGGGTCATCGGCCGTCTGCTGACCGGCAGGGTTTCGATCCGCCAGGTCTCCGGCCCGGTGGGAATTGCGCAGATCTCCGGCGAAGCGGCCCGCAGCGGGTTGCAGGCTCTGATCTGGCTGTTGGGCGCCATCTCCCTCCAGCTGGGGATCTTCAATCTCCTGCCCATTCCGGTCCTTGACGGCGGCCACCTGACGATCCTCGCGTTTGAGAGCATGGCCCGCAAGGACCTGCCCTTGAAGATCAAAGAGCGCATTCTCGAGGTTGGTTTCTACCTCCTGATCGCACTCTTCGTGGTGGTCCTTTTCAACGACATCGTGAAGGCCCTCCCCTGATCGACCATGTCGTAAGATCAGTTGTTTGAGGCATGTTAAAGTTGCGTGCAATGGCTGTGCGTCTCCTTTTCGCGGTTGTCTTTGCCGTTTTTGCGGGCGTCGTCTTCTGGTTTTCCCTGGTCCACACCGTACATCGCGGAACGCTCGCCGTGCCCGATCTTCGTCAGGCTTCGCTGGAGGAGGCCCGACGGCAGGCACACGACCTTGGCCTTGTCGTCGCGGTCGAGGAACCCGGGATTTTCTCGTCCACGGTCCCTCCCGGGGAGATCGCCCATCAACAGCCTTCGCCGGGTTTCCACGTCAAGGCCGGTTCGACGATCACCGTGCGCATCAGCCTCGGAGGCGAGCGGCTCGCCGTCCCCGACATACGCGCCGGATCTCTCCAGACAGCTCTCCGTGAGCTCGAGCAGGCCGGGTTGAATCCCGGCGTCCAGGCACGGGTTCAAGGACAGGCGGCCAGCGACCGCGTCATCGCCAGCGGACCTCCGAACGGGACCGAGGTCGCACCCTCGACTGCGGTTGATCTCCTGGTCAACACAGCTCCGAGGAGGCAACTGTGGGTCATGCCGTCGCTATTTTCGCAGCCTCTGGGATGGGTTCGCCGCTATTGTCGCGTCAACCGTCTGCGCCTCGGCCAGGAGCACGAGGTCTCTTACCCGGGTCTCTCAGCGGGAGTGGTTCTGCGCCAATATCCTCCGGCGGGATCTCCGCTCGCCCCGTCGGATATCATCACGGTGTGGGTGAGCAAGTGAGGGTCCGTCTCGCGCCGTCTCTGCTGTCCGCCGACTTCTCGCGCCTCGCCGCCGAGGTGGAGGAGGTGCAGGAAGCCGGGGCGGATTTTCTCCATTTCGACATCATGGACGGACACTTCGTTCCCAACCTCACCTTTGGGCCACCCGTGGTGCGCTCGCTCATCGCCGGCTGCCGCATCCCGATGGACGCCCACCTCATGGTGAGCGATCCCGATGCCCTGCTCGCTGACCTGGTGGATGCCGGTGTGGCGAGGATCGCCGTCCATATCGAAGCCTGCCGCCACCTCCAGCGGACTCTGGCCTCCATCAGGGAAGCCGGGGTCGAAGCCGGCGTCGCGGTGAATCCCGCCACCGCCCTACCAGTGCTCGAAGAATCTCTCTCATGGGCCGATTTTGTGCTCGTCATGTCGGTCAATCCTGGATTCGGCGGCCAGGCTTTCATCCCCGAGAGCCTGGGCAAGATTCGCCGACTGCGCACGCTCTTGGGGAGCCGGCCGCTGGATATCACGGTCGACGGCGGAGTCGGGCCGGGGAATGCCCGCGCCCTGGTGGAGGCCGGAGCCACCACGCTGGTGGCGGGTTCCGCTATCTTTGGATCCGCAGATCGGACGCGTGCACTCGCCGAGATTCGTGCCGTCACCAGCCAGGGAGAACCCAGATGACGCCTCTCAGACGAACAACTCTCCTCATCGCCCTACCGTTGCTGCTCGGTCTCGCGGCCTGCGGCAGCACTCGGAAAGAGGACCAGCTGCTCGACCAACTGGCGAACCTCGATAAGGAGACGATTTTCGAGCGGGCGGAAGGCCTTTTCGGCGAGAAGAAATACCAGGAGGCCCGCGAACTCTTTTCTTTCGTCTATGACACCTTTCCAAACGACCCTCTTGGACACAAGGCGGCGCTGCGTATTGCCGACACCTTCGCGGTCAAGCGAGATGTGACAAATCTCACAGAAGCCCGGCTTCGTTATCGCGATTTCGCCAACCGCTACCCCAACGATCCGGACCGGGACTACGCGCTGCTGATGGTCGGAAATACATTCAGTGCCCGGAAGCTGCGACCGGACCGCGATCTCAGTGATATCGAGGAGGCGCTCGGCGCTTATCAACAGTTGGTCACCCTCTATCCCGGATCCCGATATGTCTCGCAAGCGCAATCCGAGATTGACGATCTGGTCGAGTTGCTCGCCGAACACGAGTGGCTTGTAGCGCAATTTTATATCCGGAATAAACGGGAGCTGGGTGCCCTTTGGCGACTCGAATACATTCGTGATAACTATCCCACTTACTCCAAAATCGATCTTGTGAACGAGAAGATTAGCGAGTTGGAAACGCTCATTGCGGACCGTAAAGCCGCCTGGGAAAAGCGCCTCAAAGAACTGGAAAAGGCGTCCGATGATTGACGGATTGCCCGCCCATGGGTTAACCTGAAGTTGTGGTTTCTATTGCGAGGAGAGGGCTTATGAACGCCATGGCTCGGATCGCAATCATTGCGCTATTCATTCCTGTTGTGGTTGCTGCCCAAACGGTGGCGCCGCCGCCGCAGCCGCTGCATCTGGTGGACAATCACTGGACGCCCTATGACCCGCCCAGTGAATTCCCTCCGGGCGCCACGATCCACGTAGTGGAAAAAGGCGACACCCTGTGGGATCTGGCGGCGGCCTACGTCGGCGATCCATACCTGTGGCCCCAGATCTGGGAACGGAACCCTTACATCAAGGACTCCCACTGGATCTACCCCGGAGACCCCATCGTGATCGACGTGGCGGTCCAGGAGGCGCCCGAGGTGGAGGTCGCCGAAGAGGAGACGGTGGTCTCGGAGTATGTGGCCCCGATCACCAAGACCGAGGAGGTCGAATTTTTGGACGAGGTGGTGCCCCACCCGCTCGGGAGCCCGTCCGACGTCTACTGCTTCGCACGCCTGGTCGAGGACGAAGGGATCTTCAACTTCACCATCGCCTCCTCCGAGCGTATCGAGTATCAGGACCACTTCAGCGAAGGCGATGTGGTCTACCTCGACGGCGGCGCTGCCCAGGGAATTCAGGCCGGCGACAGATTTTTCATCTCCCATCGAATCCGGCCCTTGCGTCACCCGATTTCCAACTCCTTCCTCGGAATCGTCTACCAGCAGGTCGGTCAACTCAAGATCCTCTGCGCGCAGGAGAACACCTCGATCGCGGAGATCACCTCCGCCTGCGACCCGGTGTCGATCGGCGACGTTCTCACGCCATTCTCGCCGGTCCCGGTGCCACTGGTGATCGATCCCGATCCCACCGATCGCTGCGATGTGCCCAACGGCAAGCCCACCGGGTATCTCACCTACGACCGGGACGACCAGATCGACATCGGCCCCGGTTGGCTGGTGATGATAGATCTTGGGGCCGCAGAGGGGCTCTATCCGGGGATCTTCACCACGGTCTTCAGAAACAATCCGGTGAAGGGAATGCCCCGTCTGGTAATAGGTGAGCTCGGCATTCTGACGGTGGATGAGCATTACTCGACGGCGTTGGTGACCCGGGCCTGGGCGCCTCTCGGCGTGGGCGACCGGGTAGAAGTCAAGTAAAAAGCTCGAGGCTGCCCCCTACCTCGAGCCACCCGGCGGTTGGTGAATGGCACAGAGGCCCCGGTGCTCTCGACCGATGATATCCTCGGCGCATGCTCCCCGATTGGGTGTTCGACGATGCCGACCACAGTTTCATGGCGGCGGCCCTGGCCGAGGCGGAGTCCGCCGGGCGACGGGGAGAGGTACCGGTCGGCGCCGTCCTCACCCGAGGCGGTGAAATCATCGCAGGGGCGGGCAACCGCCGACAGAAATCTGCCGATCCTTCCGGTCACGCCGAGATTCTCGCGATGCGTGCGGGGGGCGAGATCGTCGGCGATTGGCGACTCGAAGGATGTACCCTTTACGTGACCCTCGAGCCCTGTCCGATGTGCGCCTCGGCCTGCAGACAGGCACGCCTCGATCTCCTGATATGGGGCGCGGAAGATCCTCAAGCTGGCGCCTGCGGTACAGTGCTCGACTTGGCCGGGGATCCCCGTCTCGGTCCCCCCTTGGCACATCGGGGGGGGCTCGACGCCGACATCAGCCGAGAGCTCCTGCGTCGGTTCTTTGCCAAACACCGACGATCGTCGTAGAATGCGAGGCCCGGTTGCGGAGAGGTGCCGGAGTGGTCGATCGGGGCGGTCTCGAAAACCGCTGACCTTTCACGAGGTCCAAGGGTTCGAATCCCTTCCTCTCCGCCAGCCAATCGAAGAACCAGGAGAGGTGTCCGAGAGGCCGAAGGAGCACGCTTGGAAAGCGTGTGTGGGGGCAACTCCACCGCGGGTTCGAATCCCGCCCTCTCCGCCAGTATTCGAGCCCGGCATGGAGCCTGGGCCCTGTGCATCGTCGTCCTCCGAACCGTGTCAGGCCCGGAAGGGAGCAGCACTCAGGGGGAACGCGGCGAGTGCCGCAGGTTGCCTGGGCTCCATGGCGGGCTCGTCGACAAAAAACCAACGTGGAACCTCGGTGAAAATCTCGAATCGCACCCCAGGCATGCGTTCCAGAATCGCGCTCATCACCGCGCACGCCCGCGCCGCGTGGCCGAACCTGTGTGGCGATATGAAGTAGGCCAGCGATCCCATGGCTCAGCAGTTTACGTGATAGGATGCATCGATGAAACGTGGATACCTCGCTCTGGTGGTGATCCTGTTGTGGACGGCCGATGTCGCCGTGGCGCAGAGTGCCGGGACCAGGGCCTGGCAGCAGCGGCTGCAGGTAGAAATCCCGCTGCCGGTACCAACGGTTGAGCTGGAGTCGGCGAATCCTTTCGTGGTTGCTGTAGACCAGGCGCCGAAGCTCCTCCGTTCGGAAGCTCCACGCAAAGTTGAGGTCCGCGGCCTGGCAACGGTCGCCGCCTACGTCGACGCCAAGGGCGTGTGCCTCGGCGCCGTGCCGCTGACACAGCCCTTCCCGGGACTCACATCCTCGTTGACGCAGGAACTCACCGGAAGTCGTTTTGACACGGCGCGAACGGGTACGGTCCCGCAACCTTCCTGGGTGGTGCTCGAAATCGGGATGGCGGGAAGGGTCAAGGAAAGCTCGATCGTGGACCTCGTCCTCAGCCCGCCGGACCCTTCCGGTCCGCCGGCGCCCAGCCCAACTGCGAAGATGGCGCCACCGGGCAACCTTCTCGACCTTCCCTTCACCCCGCTGGAGGAGTTGACCTCCGTCGCCTCTCCCCGCCGCGTCAGAATCCACTCCCCCGGTCGCGAGGCGGATGTGCGTATCCGGGCGCTGGTCCACATCACCGAGCAAGGACGCTGCGATCGCTACGTCCCGCTCGAACTCTACGACGGTCTCAATCCGTGGCTGTCGGCGTTTCTGGCCACGTGGCACGTGCAGGCTGCCACCCTTGACGGGTCGCCGGCCGCGGCGTGGATGGTGCTCTCGGCGCAGGTAAGACTGAAGCTCTCAGGAATCGAGTCGATCAGTCTCAAGGTGGCCCGCGACCGCACCTACGACCCCTCGGCTCCCTAGCCCGTTCTCGTCCGGAAACGGCGCTTTTTTGCAATCTCTGCGTCAAACTGCGAATTCCCTTGTGCGACGTACA
>JBGMRN010000016.1:0-12796 GCA_048061535.1 Thermoanaerobaculales bacterium
ACGTCTTCCCAACCACGCTCACGCAACGCCTTGACGATCTCCTTGACCCGTTGCGCCTCCTCCTTCGGCGCCACCAACACCGCGTCGGGTGTTGCCACGACGACCAGATCGTCGATTCCGATCACCGACAGCGTCGGACCGGAGCTCACCAGCACGTTGTTGCGGGAGTCCAGCGCCTGCACCCGGCCGCGGATTGCATTGTTGGCGCTGTCGGACGGAAGAACATCGGCCAGGGCGGGCCAGGAGCCGATGTCCGACCACGGGAAATCGACCGGCATCGTCCAACAGCAGCGGGCGCCTTCCATGATGCCGAAGTCCACCGAAGTCGCGGGGAGCAAGGGGTAGATGTCGGCGAGGGCGGCCTGGGCGTGCGCCCCGCCGAGAGCCGCGGCGAGCCGGTCGAGACCGGCCGCGAGCTCGGGGAGCTGGCGATGAACCTCTTCCAGATAATCGCGCGCTCGCCAGGCGAACATGCCCGAGTTCCAGAGAAATGTTCCCACTTCCAGATATTTTTTTGCGTCGCCGGCGTCCGGTTTCTCGACGAACCGCTCGAGCCGGTGGACTCGCCACTCGCCCTCGACGGAATGCGGTGATCCCACCTCGAGGTAGCCGTAGCCGGTTTCGGGGTGGGTCGGGCGGATGCCGAAGGTCAGGAGGCCGCCTTCGCGGGTCACCAGATCGGCGCCGGCTGAGAGCGCGGAACGGAAACGAGCCTCCTCGCCGATCACGTGATCGGCCGGAAGAATGCAGCACACCGCTTCCGGATCCTCGCGAAGCAGTGCATGGGCGGCGAAGCCGGCGCATGCTGCGGTATCCCGTCCCACGGGCTCGGCAAGGACGTTGGCGGGAGGGAGCTCAGGCAGCATGGCGCGGGTAGCCTCGACGGTGTCGGCGGTGGTCACCACCCAGATTCGACCAGCCAGAGGAATGACGCGCTCATAGGTCATGCGCAGGAGGGGCGTGTCGGTGGCCAGAGCGAGGAGTTGTTTCGGACGGCGCCGCCGGGATGCCGGCCAAAATCTGGTTCCGGAACCGCCGGCCATGATCACCACGTGCAACATGGGGCCATAGTAGCGCGTCTCCACGATGGGTACGGGTGGATTGTTAGCCACGGAGAAGTTCGGGCTGGAGACCGGAGCGGATCTGCCATACTCTCGCGATGTTCGTTGTAGATCCACGGTGCCTTTTGATCACTCGCGGCAAATGTCCAATCATGATGCGTCGCGTTGTATCTTTGTTTTTGACGGTGGTTCTTGTCGGTCTTACCGCGAACCTCTCCGCTGGAGAAATCGAGGACCGCGTGCACCGGCATCTCGAGGCCGCTGCCGACGGCGGTCTGCAACCGGCCGATTTTCACCACCTCTTCATGGCCTTCAGCTGGCGCCAGACGTTCTCCGACTGGAGAATCGCCGTGCGCGGTCTCGATCGTCTCACGGGCGTTCGTCGACAAAATCCGCTGATGACCGACGAGCTGCGACTGATCCGCTCGAAATTGGAGCTCGAGCAGGGCCGGGCGGCGGTCGCGAGAGAGCTCTTTCGCTCGATGGGCGGCCTTTCGGCGTGGTGGTTTTTGGGCCCTGAGCCCCTGGAGGAGCTCGAGGACTTTTCGAATCTGGCGCAGGCCCCGTCCGCGGATCTGCCGTGGCGGTCGGTGCCGGGAGTGGATCCTCTCGGTTGGCTGCGGATATCCGGCCTGGCCTGGCCGGCCCAACGACAGATGGCCTATCTCGCGACCACGGTCATGAGCGATCGTGAACAGCCGCTTGCCGTTCGAGTGGGCGCAGCGCAGGCCGCACGCGTCTGGGTCAACGGCATCGAGGTGCTGACCACCCCTCAACCCCTCGAGCGGGCGGAGGACCAGGTCGCTGCCGGGAGCTGGTTGCGCGCGGGGCAAAACCTGCTGGTTGTGGCCGTGGCTTCCGAGAACGACCAGTGGTGGCTGCGTGTCCGTTTGACGCGGCCCAACGGAGAACCTCTTGCGGGTGTGCGGGAAGTGAATGAGGCGCCGACCCTCCAACCGGGTGTTGACCGCAAGGCTCCGGAGGTTCGCGAGCTCGGCCGGGAGATCCGGCGTGCCGTCGATGCAGGGACGCCCGGCGCGAGGATGGCTCTCGCCGCCTACCTTGTCGCCCGACGGCCTGAGGCGATCGGGGGCGGAGGCGCGCGCGCAGCGTGCCGGGATGCCCGCGCCGAGGCTCCTGGTGAGGCCCGCCTTTTGGAGTGGATCCTGACCAGCGAGCCCCGGGTGGCCCATGAACTCCTGGCGGAGGCCGTCAAGGTCGAGCCCGATCTCGTGTGGGCTCGGCTCGAGCTGGCGGGCTGGTATGGAGAACGGAGTCTTTTTGAAGAGGGGCAGATGGTCCTGGGGGGCTCGGGCAGCGGCGATGCTGCTGTGCAGGGCGCGGCCCTCGACCTGGATTCGGCGCTGTGGGGGCAGTTGATGTTGCCGGCGTTGGCCGATCTTGCTCAGCGCTATCCGTACTGTGTGCGGGTGAATGCGACCCTTGCGACCCTTGCCGCCGAAGCCCGCCGCTGGGACCACGCGACGGCAGCGACCGCGCGGCTGGTGGAGTTCAACCCCGGATCGAGGGCGGTACTCGAACTCCGGCAGCGTCTGGCCGAGAGCTGCGGTGACGGTGAGGCGTTGCGGGAACTCTACTCGCTTCTCCTCGCTCGCGACCCCAATCGGCCGGAGGTGCGGGTGCGCCTGGCTCGTCTGCAGGGTGGTGACGGGGATGCGTCCTCCGCACGATCGGTTCTCGATGAGGGGCTTCGTCGCTCACCAACCAACGTCGATCTGATGATGGAGCTCGCGCGTATCGAACACTCTGACGGAAACGATGAGCGTGCGATTTCCATCGCGCAAAAGGTCCTGGAGGTCCGGCCGCAGGACCTGCGGGCGCAGCGGTTGCTCGAGCTCCTCGGGGAGCTGAGCGAAGACCTCGCATGGTTGAGAACCCCGGAGCAATTGTGGGGGATGGCCGATGAGGCGCCGGAAGCGAATCCCGCGATAGTCCTTCTCGACCACCGGGAGATTCGCTTTTTTGCTTCGAACCTGACCGAGGAGCGGGTTCAGCGGGCGTTCTTGATCACCTCGGCGGACCGGGCCGACGACTTCCTCACCCAGACCCTGCCCTTTGTCGCGGAAAGCGAGCGCCTGCGGGTGCTCCGGGCGCGCATTCTGCGCCGTGACGGCACCGAGCTGAGCGCCCGCCAGGGCGACACCCCCCGGCTCTCCGAGCCGGAGTTCAATCTCTATTACGACACTCGACTGCGAGTGCTCCGATTCCCCGAGTTTGCCGACGGCGATCTCGTCGAAATCGCCTACATCCTGACCGAGACCGCAGAGGCGAACGAGACCGGCCCGTACAACGGCGGCTTGATTCGTCTCGGACAGAGGGTGCCGATGGCTCTCGTGGAGGTTGAGCTTTCGGGTCCGGAGGATCTCCTGCCGGCGTGGGAGCTCGCCCATCTTGAGGGTGAGCCGCAGCGGGAGAAGGGCCGGGACGGGGTTGTCCACCTGAGGTGGCAGTGGAAGGACCTCGCGGCGGTGCCACCGGACGTGCCCTCGGCGCCGGATCTACTCGTGACACCGCATCTCGTCTACTCGAATCACCCTGACTGGGGGGGGCTCGCTGACTGGTACCGTCGGCATGTCGCGCCGCGTATTCGCGCATCTGAGCAGGTGAAAGCAACGGCACAGCGGCTCGTTGACGGCCACACCGACCGACGGGACCGCATTGATCGGATATATCGGTTCGTGACCAACGACATCCGGTACGTGGGCCTCGAGTTTGGTGAGCACCGTTTTCGGCCCTTCTCTGCGGACTGGGTCCTCCACCACCGGATCGGCGACTGCAAGGACAAGGCCGCCCTCCTGGTCGCCCTCTTCGACGCGATCGGCATCCCCGCACGGATGGTCATGCTGCGCACTGCCGATCAAGGCCCGATTGCGACCGAGATAGCCCTGATGGAGATATTCAACCACGCCATCGCCTATCTCCCAGAGGATGATCTCTGGCTCGACGGAACCGCCGCCGGCCATGCTTCTTTCCCTCCACCAGGGCCCGACCAGGGCGCCGTCGTGTTGGTCGTCGAGGACCGCCTGAGCCGGTTACAAACGTCTCCGGTCGAGGGTGGCGGGCTCGCCCGGTCGCGCTATGTGTTGCGGATCGGCGCCGGTGATCAGGTGGAGCTTGCGGTCCACGCCGAGGACACCGGTGAGGCGGCGGATATCCGCCGCGCCCGCTTTGCCGGCAGCCAGGAACCTGTGCGATTGGCGCGCTGGCTCCAGGTGCAGTTTCCCGGCGCCGAGCTGACGGGCGAGCCGAAGCTCCAGCTCGTGCCGGGGCAGGACCCGACGATCGTCGAGATCGAAGGGACCATTCCCAGGAGTGCCCTGGCGAGCGGTGGAGGCGTTCGGACCTTTCCAGGAGTCCTCGAATGGAGCGCGAGCGGCGTGCCCGGAGGGCGGCGTCACGGTCCGCTCACGCTGGCAGTTCGGCCGGACCTCGAGTGGACGTTGGAGGTCGAGCTCGGCCGTGTCCCCAACTCGCTACCGTCGCCGGTCGATCTCCAGACCCGGTTCGGTTCGCTACGCCTTGACGCCAGGGTTGTCGACCTGGGATATCGGATGGACGGTTATCTTCGTTTCGAGCCGGGGTTGGTTCCGGCCGAGGACGTGGCGGAGCTGCGGGAGTTTCTGATCGCGGTCGAGCGTCATCTCGGTCGAAGGCTGGAGTCACCATGATGATCCGCCGTTCGTTTTTGCCGGGATGCCTTTTGGCGGCGTTTCTGTGGATCAGCCTGCCGGTTTCGGCGGGGTGGTGGGAGGTCTCCGAGGCTGATGCGAGCATGGACCTCATGACTGCTCGCGAGGCCGCCTTGACGACCCTCGGCGCTGATCCGGCGAGTGCCGATGCCGTCGCCGCCGCAACCTGGTGGCTGGCCAATCTCGACAATCTCCCGGCGCCCGAGGAAATACTCACGACCGCCGCCAAAGAACAGGACCCGGAGCTCGGTTTCGTACTGACTCGAATCGAATCCGACCTGGCATCCCGTCCGCCGGCTGGAGCGCTGCTGGAGGCGGAGCTGGCGGGGCCGTTCGGTGTGTTCAGCACTCTCGATCTCGAACGCGCCGTGGTCCCGGCGGATGACGAGCTTCCGCCGCCGAACACGCTTTGGAAAGACCCTGCGCTTCCCTTCCGGGTGAAGCTGAGGCCCGCCGGCGGTCGTCACGGTCCTCCGCTGTCCATGGCGGTCGACGGCATCTACCTGGTGGCGTGGAATCTGATGGCTGAGAACGATACGAACGGGTGGCTGGTGGTGGAGGCTGAGGGCGGGTTCAACATCGAGCTCGACGGCCATCGGGTGGACCGGCGTCGAAACTGTGGCCTCGACGATCCCGGCGCCAACTGGTACCGCCTGACTCTCGCAGCCGGCGCCCATCGGTTGCGGATGGAGCTGGGATCCACATCCTCGCCGAGAGTTCGCGTGAGCCTTCTCGATCAGAATGGATTTCCGTTGCGCGGCGTCTCTTCGACGGATGAGATTGGAAGCTCATGGGCGTCCTCCAAGCTGGAATGGTCACTTCCTCCGGCGTCGGCCGCATTGACGGACCGTCTTGAAACAGGAGGAGGCACCGCCCGGGAGCTGATGCTCGCAGCTTTTTTGGCGCGGGGACGGGGGGATCGCAGGGGCGAGCTCGAGTGGCTCGAGGCCGCCGCCGCTGCCGATCCGGAAAGCCCATGGCCGGCCCTTGCCATGGCTCGTCACCTCTTCTTGGTGCATCGGGGAGGCGAGGGAGGAGAAGGCTCTCGGCGCATCGCCGAGCTGCTTAGGGAGGTAGCAGAGATCCCCCGTTCGCAGCTCTTGGAACGCGCGCTCGCGATGCGGGAAAGCCGAAGAGAGGACGCGGAACGCTTCCTCGAAGCCCTGATGGAAAATCACGGCGGTGACGTTCGCGTTCTCCGAGTCTGGGTACGCGAGGCGGTGAGTCGAGGCTGGGCCCGGGAAGCGGAAGAGAGCCTGGCGCTGCTCGAGGCGGCGCTGCCCGGATCGCGGAGCGTGACCGGTCTTCGTCTCGATGTGCTGGCCTCATTGGAGCGCTGGCGGGAACGAGGGCAGCTGCTCCGTGCTCTTGCATCGGCGACGCCGGTCGAGGCGCGATGGATCGGACAGCTGGCCTCGAGTTGTCTGGTTGACGAGGCACTGACGGCAACCGAAGCGTTGGTTGAGGATGTGGAGGATCCGGATTACGACATCCAGTTGGTGCGGCTCCGCATCGAGCGCGGTGATTTCGAGTCCGGCGCCGACACCCTCGAGCGCGCCCGGGCCCGATGGGGCGACCTCAGGGTTCTCGACGAACTCGACCTGTTGATCGCGGGTGATGATGATGAAGGGCTGGGGGATGCCCTCGAAGGCGCCCTCGCGCGCAACCCGTCCAATCTTCAGCTGTTGACCCTGGCCTGGCGCCGCGGCGCGACGTCGTTTTTTGAGCCCTTTCGGGTGGAGGCTCGGGAATTTGCGGCCAAGAACCGAGATCTTGAAGGAGATTCCGACGTCACCCTCTTGCTCGACCAGGCGGTGGAGCGGATCTACCCCGACGGCTCGAGCCTCTACTACTACCATGGGCTCACGCGTGCCAATACGCCGGTGGGGACCCGGCGCGCCTCGGTGTTGCAACCTCTTCCCGACGCCTACCTGCTCAAGGTGCGCATCCTCAAACCCGATGGTCGGGTAGTCGTGCCGAGCAACTTGCAGCCCGGCCGGGGGGCGATCAGCTTGGACGATGTCGACCCCGGAGACTTGGTGGAGGAGGAGTACGTGGCCCGGGTCGCCGCTACCGGGGCCTCGCGCCATGGACATCTTCCTCCCTACATTTATAGATTTGCCGATCCGAACCGGGCATTCGGACTCTCCGAGTACGTCTTGCTGGTGCCCCCGGAGGTGGATCTCCAGGTTGACGGAAACTTCGAGGGGCTGGAACGCAGCGAGCAGAAATGGCAGGGGCTCCAGATGTTGACCTGGAGCGCTGAGCGGGTAGCCCCGGTGCCGACCGAACCCTTTGCGCCTCCTGCGCAGGATCTCATTCCGTGGCTCAACTATGGATTCGGGGTCACCTGGCAGGATGTCGGTGATGCGGTTCGTGACCGTCTCCTGCCGATTCTCGACACCTCACAGGATCTGAGGGAATGGAGCGGGGCGTTGCTCGAATCCGACGACGCCGAGGCTGCGGTCCAGGCTCTGGTGGACGGTGTGGTCGAGACCGTCGAGGCGGGCAGTGGCGAATTGGATACCGGGACGACCGCCGGGGAGAGCTTCTCGAGAAGGCGGGGAAATCGGCTCGGGATCATCGCCGCGGCACTCCGGGAATCGGGGTGGGAGGTTGATCTCGTACTGACCCGAGCATGGACTCAGCGCGGACGTCGGCTCAAAGTGCCGACGCTCGACACGTTTCCCGCCGCTGTCCTTCGGGTGGCGCGGGCGGGAGAGGAGGTGTGGATCGATATCCGTGAGGAGCGTCGGGGAGCGAACCACATCAACCCCCTTTTCCAGGGCGCCGACGGTTTGGTTCTGCCTCTGACTCGTCCGGAGCAACCGGTGACCCTGCTGGCCGAGTTGCCGAGCTTTCCAAACCCTGACCTGGTGGACACCATCGCGGTTCGGGCCGAGATTTCCCCACAGGGAGACGCTCGGCTCGTGTTCAGGACGCCTCTTCGTGGTGCTCAGGCGGAGGCGCTCCTGGAGCAGGTCAGCACCGTGCCCGAGGATCGGGTTTCGATGGTCTATCGGCAGATGGCGGTCAGTATCTTCCCCGGCGCGGACGAGGTCGAGGGAAGTGTCGAACGGGTTGACGAAGGTGTGATGATGGAGTTGGAGCTAACGGTTCCCGGCGTTTGTGAAACGGAAGGAGAGGAGCTCGTCTGTCGCGCCTTGGTGCTTTCTCGTCCTCTGGTCCCCGTGCTCGCATCGCTGCCCGAGCGTGTTCATCCCTTGATCCTTCAAGTGCCGCTGGAACGCCAGATTGAGCTCGAGCTGGTCGAGCCGCCGGGCTGGCGCCTGGTGGACCGGTCTCCGCGCCGGCTCACCGCAGACTGGGGGTCGGTGAGCGAGAGCCTCGAACGGAACGGGAAATCGCAGCTCTCGGTGATGCGGCTCGAAATCCCAGCGCAGACAGTCGAGCCGCCGAACTATCCGGGGTTCGCGCGTTTCTGCCACGCGGTGGATGAGCTGACCACCAGACCCCCGCGCCTGGAGCGCATTCCGGAGTAGCCCGCAATTCTCACGGGTTTCCGTCGCTCTTGCGACTGAAACCCGTGAGAATTGCAGGGTATACTCTCCGCCGCCATGGAGCTCGTTGAAGGAACGGTGATCGCGATGCACGGGCCGCTGGTTCGCGTGCAGGTGGGCGATCGTACGCTGGTGGTGGCGTCGCGGCGCCGACTCAACTGGGAAGGGGGAACGCCGGAGGCAGCCCGCCTGGTTGTCGGTGACGGCGTTTCCGTCGAAATGAGGGGGGAGGACGGGGTCGTCGTCTCTGTCTACGCCCGTCGCAACAGCCTCTTGCGCAAAGCCCCGGGCGCCGAGCGGGCGCAGATTCTCGCCGCCAATGTGGATCAGGCACTGCTGGTCTTTGCTACGCGGGAACCGGATCCCAAGCCGCGGCTCCTCGATCGCTTCCTCGTTGCCTGTCACCTGGCGGGGATCGAAGCAGTGATCACAATCAACAAGGTGGATCAAGGCTGCGACGAGGTTGAAAAATGGCTGGGCGGGTACGAGGATTTGGGATTTCGCGTGCTGCGGGTGTCGGCGCGGACCGGATGGGGCCTGTGTACGGTCAAGCGGCTTCTGGTGGATCGTACGACCCTCTTCTGCGGGCCATCGGGTGCGGGAAAGTCATCGCTGCTGAACTCGGTGTATCCCGGTTTTCGGCTCAAGGTCGGCACCCTGTCACAGAGCACGGGCAAGGGACGTCACACCACTACCAGCGCCGAGCTGATGCCTTTGCCGTACGGCGGATTCGTCGTCGACACGCCAGGACTGAGAGAGTTCGGGCTCTGGGCGCCGACTCGCCGTGAGCTGGAAAGCGCGTTTCCGGAGATCGCTCGTCGTGCCGGAGAATGTCGGTTTCCAGATTGCAGTCACCTCCACGAGCCTGACTGTACCGTCCAGGAGGGGGTCGAGGCCGGGGTCATCGACGCCGGTCGCTACGCCAGCTTCATGAAGATCCTCGAGGAGACGATCGACGGAAAGAATTAGGAATTAGGAACTCGGAATTAGGAATTACCTAACCTCCTAACCCTCCATCTACCCCGGTGCGCGATGCGGCGCGGCGAGATAGCAGGCCAGGTACCCGGTGCGCTGACGGAGCGACGAGAGGGGCGTGGCCAGGCCTGAAGTTTCGCGGCGCAAGCCCTCATAGACCTTTGAGAGCTCGAATCGGTTGCGAAACAACCACATTTCCATCGGTTCCAGCGGACCCAGTTCAGGGGTCTGGATCGGAACCTGGATGGCGTGTAAGAGAACGTCGTCGCTATCCCGGTACTGGCCGAAAACCCACTTGCGGGAACCGTCCTCTTGAAGGTATGTGAGGACCACGAGATCGGGCTCGATGGTTTTTTCGTCGAACGCCGGTGTGTCGGGCGCCGGCTGGTGATTGTGGCCCAGGTGGCGCAGAAGCCCGATCAGCGGCTGATCAAGAGGGATCTCTTCGGATTCGGCCGGGAGCTCGGGCCACACCGCCGCATCGACGAGCTCGAGAGGCGGCAGGCCTTTCAGCCGGGCGACGCCGAGATAGCGAAGGCCCATGTACAGGGTGTCCGGCATCCCGGGATCGAGCGGGAAGAGGGCCCACTTCTGATCGTCGAGCTCGACGACCGCAAGCACGGTTGCCTCGAGCTCCCGCTGGAGTTCGTCGAGACAGGGCAGAGTCAGGACGATGCCCTCGTTGACCAGCTCACCATGCGCGTCGATGGTGGCGACGTAGGGGCGGGTTGAAAACTCCTCCTGCCCACCTCGGGCCGCCGCCAACGGCGCCAGGAAGGCGTCTACATCGCCTGGCTCATACCCTGAGTGAACCAGGAATTCACCGATCTCCGCGATCTCGCGGGTGCTCTTGCCGGTGGTCAGGCGGGCGAGCTCGACGATTCCGTGGCCGAAGAACTCGAAGCGTGGACCCGTTTGGGAGCGGTGGAGCATGGGGAGCAATCGATAGGCCCCAAAGTTGAGGGCGATGCGGATGCCGTGGTCAAACGGGAAGCCGATGCGCCGCAGCTGATCGTAGACCTGCTGGATTTCGCAGGCTGCGGCAATGACCCGAACGGCTCGTCGTGATGAGTAAAAGGCGCCGTCCCCAAGAAATTTTTCGAACGTCAGGCGCCGCTTGCGACGGATTCCTTCGAGCCTGCTCTGGAAAACGAACATGAACTGGAGGGCCTTCTCCTCGGCCATCCGGCCCTTCTTGCGCACCTCCTCGAGGACCGAGGTGAAGTTGGACAGATCGTAGATCAGGCCAAAGCGTCGGACGATGGAGTCGATCACCCCTGGGGCGGTGAAATCATAGGGTCTTGTGGACCGTGCGATGGGCGTTGCGGAGGAGGACCCGGCCAACACCAGGGTGGCGCCCCGCCGCTCCATCGGGAGAACCCTCCGGCGGAGCGTGGCCAATAACTCGAAGCTCTTCAATCGCAGACCGAGGTTGCGCAGGAGGTCCATTTGTACGCGCGAGAGGTTGAGGGAATCGGCGAGGCCGGTGGTCTGGAGGGCGTCCAACAGCCGCGGCTCCAGAAGAGCTTCGGGGCGATTGAAGTCCAGGCGGGTGCCGATCGCCAGGCTGAGAAGTTCACCGAGTTCGCGCTGGCGGGCAATCTGGTCCTTGAGACGGGACAACACGCTGCGGTTGGCAGCGACAATCGCAGCGGCGTCCTGACGGAAGCGGGCCTGGACGTAACCACCGAGCTGGAGGAGATTCTTGGGAGGTCGGGCCTCGGTCAACAGCAGCTGGTCCTGGCAAAGAATGCCGAGGAGAGGCGTGAGGGCCGGCGTTACCTGGACCTCAGCCAGCCGACGGAGGCGATCGACCGCAGACAACGAGGCACGCTGGAGGAGATCGGCAAGAACCGTCGCGATTGTCTGGCGGAGGTCGTCACCGTGACCGTTGGCGGGACCCGGGCGAGGGCTGTGAGGGTGTTTCGGCACCTTGCCGATCGCTCGGATCGCCTCTCCGGAGTGGAAGAGGAGAAACACGTCGACCAATCCCCGGCCGTAGTCGTTCATGAGGGCGTTTTCGAGAGTGGCCGAGAGCGAGCGGAGATAGCGGTCTCGCTGCGTCATGACGCGTCGCTTGTCGTGACCCCCTTCCGCGCGCGTACGGAGGCGGTATTCGACCTCGGCTTCCACCAGCCCCTCGAGGTCGCGACGCAGTTTGAGGGTTCCTTCGGAGAGCAACACCGGATAGCCGTGGGTGACCACTCGCTCCTCATCGCGGCCGAAGATGGGGAAAGGGGCGGGCAGAGAGGTGGCCAAGGCGGGGAAGAGCTCACGCCATCCGCCGTCCACCTCCTTCGGTGTGAGATAGACAGGAGCGCGGAGGTCCTCCTTCAATACGCGCTGAAATGTGTCCATCGACCCGCCCGGTTGCGTCATATCCCTATTGTAGCGGGTTAGAGACGCTCATCTCAGGGATACGAAATTCGGTGCAGGCCCACGTTGAATTGAGCCCATGACGATGTGATAATGAGCTTTGATGCGCCCAGATGACCTCGTGCACGCGATCAGTGAGAGCTCTTTTTTCCACGGGCTGCCCCAAGAAGAGCGGGTTGCTCTGTCGCAGCTCGGTCGCGCCTACCAGCACGCAGCGGGCGAGGTTCTCTTCCGGCCCCGCCAGGTCCCTTCGGCGCTTTACCTGGTTCTCAGCGGGGTCGTCGAAATTTGTAGAGAGGAAGATGAGACGGCGGGCCTCCAGCCGGTAGCCTATCTCGGCGCCGGCGCCTTGTTGTCCGAAAGCAAGGTGGTCACAGGCACGGCGCTCAGCTCCTTGGCGCGGTTTCCAGAGGGCGGTTCCACCTTCCAGTGGCCTCGTCCGATTCTCCTTCGCAAGCTCTACGGGTCGCGCGATTTCGCCATGCACTACCTGCAGAGCCTGGCGCGTCGGCTGGAGGGCACGATCGCCGATCTCGGGGCGAGGAGGGGCAGCAATCTCGGCGGCATGATCGATCACTTCGATCTTCCCACCATCCTTCAAACGGTCGTCGACTCCGGCGCCACCGGCGTGCTCGAAATCAGCGATGCACAAGGCAACAAGTTCGGCGTCGTCCACACCAGGAATCGGATGATCGGACCGATGTTGTGCGGAACCCTCTCCGGCCCCGAGGCCTTCCTCGAGATCCTCGTGTCTCCTCCATCCAGGGGGACCTTCAAGTTTTCGAGCGTCGCGACTCCACGGGAGACCGAGGAGCACTTCCAACTCCATCCCCTGCTCTTCGACGCGGCCCGTATCCAGGACGAGTTCACACGGTTTGCGTCCGAGGTACCCGGAGAGGCCGTTCTCAAACCGGCCGGCCGGCAGTTGGAGTGGAGCGATGGGGAAACCCGCGAGCTCACAAACCAGATTTGGCAGAACCTCTCGAACCAGGCGGGCGGGTGGGCGAACCTGGCGGCCGTCCTTCCGTTCAGCCGCGGCCAGATAGGCCTGGCGGTTCGCGACATGCTGCGTGCCGGCGTGCTCGTTGCAGAGGGCGACTACAAGGTCAGCGCAGGTACTGAGGAAGATTTCGACATCGACTTCTGAAGCCTC
>JBGMRN010000016.1:12896-29413 GCA_048061535.1 Thermoanaerobaculales bacterium
ACTATACTGTGCCGATGTTGACCCGGCGCGTGGCCCTGTCTCTGGTTGCGGTTTTCACAGTCGTGGTGTCGGGAACCTCGCTGATTCAGACTGTGCGGAGCTTCTACCGGCTCGATTTTGGCGTTTCGTGGATCGAAAGCGGGCTGGTGATCGACGAGGTGCCGCAGGGCTCGACCGCCCAGGACGCCGGTTTGGTTGGCGGCGACGTCGTGGTCAAGGTCGGCGGCGTACCGATCGACCGTTTCGAGGATCCGGCCTTTATTCTCGCCGGCGGCGACGAACATGAATTGACGGTTCGCGGTTCTTCGGGCGAGATCAGGAGCCTTCGATTCAAGCCGCCGCCACCGGCCATCAATTCCGTGTACCTTGCGCGCACCGCAGTTGGTGTCTTCGGGTTGGCGTGCGCCCTGTATGCGGTGTGGACCACTCGTCGCCGTGAGGCCGCCACTTTTCTCCTGCTTGCCGCCGCGGCGCTGATTCTCGGGGCAGTTCCCAACCGCATCGCCTCCATGGATCTTGCATTGCAGGTGGTTCGACGGACCGCTGGTGCGGCGCTTCCATTCCTCATCGTGCGGTTCTTTGCGGTGTTTCCGGAACGAACCCGCTCCATGCGGCTGTGGGATCTGCTCACCCTGTTGGCCGCCGGGATTTCGGGCGCCACCGCCTTCTTTCCCAATGCGGAGGCATGGTGGCAGGTGGCGGTCTCGTTCCTGAGGATGATGTTCGGGTCGTCCTTGCTGTTCGGCATCACCCTCCATGTCCGCCGGTGGTGGGCTACCGGGCGTGAGGTCAGGGTTCGAAGGCAAATCGAGTGGGCCGCCCTGGGTCTCTTTGTCGGGCTGGCGCCGTTTACCTTCCTGGTACTGATACCGCGGTGGATGAACATTGCCTTCGGTCCTTTTTCGTGGCTTGCGGTCTTTCCGATCGCTGCGGTGCCGCTCACGCTTATAGCTGCCCTCAAAGAGTATCGCCTGTGGGATCTCGAACCGATCACCCGCGACTCGGTCTCCGCCACCCTGGTAGTGGTGGCCGGGGGGTTCATTTTCTCGCTCACGAACCACCTGCTTCTCAGCTACGTCGGAGGTGTTGCCTCGCTGCGCAACCTCTTTGCGTTCGCCACCGGTGTATTGTTGGTCGTCCTTCTGCAGCCGGTCCGCCTGCGAGTGGAGCGCTTCCTGGACGAGTGGCTTCACCACGGACACCCGGCGCCTCGCCTGCTACTCACCCAGGCGAGTCGCGATTTGGCCCGAGTGACTGATCCGCGCGAGCTCCTCGTGCGTCTCTCGGAGACCCTCGTGGAGGGATTGGAGTTCGACCTTGTCGCCACGTATCTCCGTGCCGGTGGTGACAGTTTCCAATTGATCGCGGGCGGTGCCGAGGGTCTACCTGGTCGTTTGCGCGCCGACGTGACCGAGGCCGAGTTCCCGCACCTCCACGAGGAGTACCTGGCTCTGGCCGGCTTTACGGAGAGGATCCCCCTGGAACGGGTCGGAACCATTCACGGACTGCTATACCTCGGACTACGGAGGGGTGTGTTCCCACTTGGGAGTGAGGGTCAGGAGGTGGTCTCGGCACTCGCCGCACAGGCGGCGCTGTCGTTGGAAAGTGCCCGTTATCTGGACGATCTTCGTCGCCAGGCAGAGGAGTATCGCCTCCTCCACGCAAACACCCAGCGCATCATCGAGTCGTCCGCAGCGGCCATTCTGGTCTGCGACGCGACCGCTCGTATTCTGTCGGCGAACACGGAAGCTGCGGGAGTCTTCGGGCGCGAGGCGCAGGCCCTGGTCGGCCTCGGCCTGGCCTCCCTGGTCGATCTGCCCGAAGAATGGCACTCCCAGCTCCCGGTTCACGCGGTGAACACCGAGGCGCGGACTCTGACCGACCCTCCGCGACGGGTGATCCTCGCGATCTCCGTTCTCGAGCTCGACAGCGGGAGCTTCAACGGCCGGGTGGTCGTGCTCCAGGATGTGACCGAGCTTCGAGAGTTGCAGGACCGAATGCGTGACCAGGAGCGCCTCGTAGGCCTTGGGCGACTGGCCTCGGGGCTCGCTCACGAGATCAACACCCCGCTGACCGGTATATCCTCGTTCGCGCAGATGCTCGGCGAGATGACTCCTGAGGACGATCCCAGATCGGCTTTGGTCGAGAAGTTGGTGGACCAGAGCTTCAGGGTGTCGCGGATCGTTGCCAACCTGCGGGAGGTGGTGCGTGGCTCGAGCGAGAGCCGCATCGTCCTCGATCTCGGTGGCGTCGCGATTCGATCGGCACAGGATGCAGCGCGTTCGCTCGGCGCGGGCGACCGCCTCGAGATCGCCGAGGTTGAGGAATCGGTGATGGTCTGGGCTTCTCCCGGTCCTTTGGATTTGGCGGTGGCCAACCTGGTTCGGAACGCTTTCGAAGCCTCGCCGCCGAACGGAAGGGTGCGCTTCGCCGTAGCTGCGGGGGGCGACTGGGCGGAGATTCGGGTCGAAGACTCCGGGTCGGGAATTCCCGATGAGGCGCGGGATCATCTGTTCGAACCGTTCTTTTCCACCAAGACCGAACGTGGTGGCACCGGCCTGGGGCTTTCCATCACGCGTGATATGATCGCGCAGCTCGAGGGAAAGGTCGCGCTCGAGAACCTCGAAAGTGGAGGGGTTCGGGCCACCATCAGGTTGAATAGATGGCAGGAATCGGAAGCGTCCTCGTAATCGACGATGAGCCCGTCCTTCAGGACGTGCTCGAGACTCTGCTGCGGAGCGGAGGCTTCGAATACCTCAAGGCGACCTCCGCCGAGGAGGGCATGGCGGTTCTCCGTGAGGAGGAGGTCGATGTCGTGCTGCTCGATCTCATGCTCCCCGATCGCTCAGGCCTCGAGCTCCTTCCGGAGATCAAGGCCTACGATCCTCATCTTCCGGTGGTCGTGATCACCGCATACTCGTCCATCGAATCAGCCATTGAGGCGATGCGTCTCGGCGCCTTCCACTACGTGCCCAAACCATTCAAGAACGAGGAGGTGTTGCACCTGGTGCGACGAGCCGGTGAACGCCGGAAGCTCCTGGTGGAAAACCTGTTGTTGCGGAGCCGCCTGGAAGGCATGGGTGAGATAGTCGGCACGAGCCGCCGGATCGAGGAGGTCTTCGAGCTCATGCGGCGGGCCGCGCCCGCACGCTCGAACATTCTGGTTGTCGGTGAGTCGGGCACCGGGAAGGAGCTGGTGGCTCGTGCGATTCATCGCATCAGTCCGCGTCGTGAGGGTCCTTTCGTTCCGGTCCACACCAGCGCGATTCCAGCCGATCTGCTCGAGTCCACCCTCTTCGGCCACGTCAAGGGCGCCTTCACCGGGGCGGTGAGCAGCCGCAAGGGTCTCTTCGAAGCGGCCCACAACGGGACCCTCTTTCTCGACGAGGTCGGAACCATAACGCTGGAGACCCAGACCAAGCTGCTGCGGGTGATACAGGAGCGCGAGATTCGAAAAGTCGGCGGTTTGGAGGCCAAGCAGGTGGATGTCCGCCTGGTCGCGGCCACCAACACCGATCTCTGGGGAGAGGTGCAGAGCGGCCGCTTCCGCGATGACCTCTACTATCGATTGAACGTCATTACCATCGAGCTGCCGCCGCTGCGCGAACGTCGAGGTGACATTCCTCTCCTCGCGACCCACTTCCTTCGCGAGTACGCCGAGGAGAACAAGCGCGAAGTTGGCGGTTTTTCCTCGTCGGCCATGGACGCCCTCGGCGACTACCCCTGGCCGGGAAATGTGCGCGAGCTGGAGAACGCCGTCGAGCGCGCGGTCGTGCTGTGCCGCGGGGACACGATCGAGGTCGAGGAGCTGCCGCAGGCGTTACGGGGCGAAGGTCCGGCAGCTGCTCCACCTTCCACCTTGCCTCCGGAGGGCATCGACTTTAGAAAGGCCGTCGCCACCTATCAGGAGGGCCTCATCCGCGAGGCGCTCCACCTCAGCGACGGCGTTCAGCGACGTGCTGCACGCATACTCCGCCTCAGCCCTACCACCCTCAACGAGATGATCCACCGCCTGGACATCCGGCCGACGAACGGACACGAAGACGACTGATCCCGGCGAGTCCAGGCCGGATGCGATCCGGGTCACACAATCCTCTGTCCTCCCTCGATCACTCGCAACGACCGCCCCCCAACAACCGTATACTTGAGGGAGAGATTACCAACCAAACGGGGGGAGGTCATGGGTCAGTTCGCACCCCACACCCGATTGTCGCTCGATGCGCTCCTGGAGCGCATGCAGGATCCCTCTTTCGTCGCCCGACACCGCCGCCGGCTCACGTTTCGAGAGACCAGCCCCCATGTCAACCCAGTGATGCTGGCGGTGACGACCGACGACTCCTTCTACGTCCGCTCATGGCGCCGGCACGTGCGTGAGTGCGCGCCATGCGCCCAGCTCTTTGAGTATTTTGGGTTGGATCTTTAACCCGCGTATCTGTCGGGTCGGTGGGCGCTGGCGATAGGTGACGCGATCTTTTGTCGTCGCGCTTCCCGAGAGAGCCCCCTCTGACCCGCATATCTCACCGGGTTTCGTCGCGAGGGCGGCGAGGTGCCGTGCACAGTTGGGTTTCCGACCCGAGGGGCGCGGAGCGCGTACTTGCGGTACGTCGAGCACCCCGAGGCGAGAAAACACAGCTGCGCGTGGTGCATCGCCGGCCGCAGCAGGAAGCTGGTGAGATATGCGGGCTAACAATGTTGGGACCCGACATTCCAGGTCACCGCAACGTCAGCACTCCCAACATTGTTGGAGATGGCACGTCCGGTCAGCGCGCCCAAGCGCGCGCAACCCGCCGCACCTCCTTTGTTTGCCCTCCCCCGCGCCGAATATTCCCAATTCCAAACTCAGCCGGTATCCTGTACCCGTGGGCCGTATTGCAGTTCTCTGCTCGGGTGGTGTCGACTCCTCGGTGGCGCTGGTACGCCTCGCCGAGAAGGGGCAGCATGAACTCACCGCCTTTTACCTCAGGATTTGGCTCGAGGACGAGCTCGCGTATCTCGGTCACTGTCCCTGGGAGGAGGATCTCGCCTACGTACGCGATGTGTGTGCCGTTGCCGGCGTTCCGCTGGAGGTCATCTCCCTCCAGCGGGAGTACCTCGACACGGTCGTCGCCTATGCCGTGGAAGAGCTCCGTGAGGGCCACACCCCGAGCCCCGACGTCATCTGCAACCTGAAGATCAAGTTCGGCGCCTTCCTCGACCGAATCGATGAACAGTACGAATGGGTCGCCTCAGGCCATCATGCTCGCACCACTGTTCGGAACGGACAGACCCGCCTTCTCCGAGGCGCCGACCCGCGAAAGGACCAGACCTACTTCCTCTGTCTACTCCGTCAGTCACAACTGACTCGCTGCCTCTTCCCGATCGGCCACATGAACAAGGCCCAGGTGCGGGCCGAAGCGAAACGCCTCACCCTGCCCAATGCGGACCGTCCCGACAGCCAGGGCATCTGCTTCCTCGGGCGTGTACCATTCAATGACTTCGTGCGCCACCATCTCGGCGAGCGCCCGGGCGAAATCCGCGAGACCCGGACCGGCAAGGTGCTTGGTGAGCATCGTGGTACCTGGTTCCACACCATCGGTCAGCGGCGCGGGCTCGGCCTCGCCGGCGGCCCCTGGTATGTGGTCGAAAAAAACACTGAGCACGATCTCGTACTGGTGGTCCACGGCGACGAGCTCGACGAATGTGCTCGAAGCCGCTTTTGCCTCCCCGAGCCTCACTGGATCGCCGGGCCGCCGCAAAGGAACCGGCTCGAGGTCAGGATCCGCCATGGCGAGCGCCTGGCCGCCTGTGTTGTGCGCTTCGAGAGCGACGACTCGTTGACGGTCGACCTCGACGAAGCCGACCCCGGCGTCGCGCCTGGTCAGTTCGCAGCGCTCTACGACGGAGAGGAGTGCCTCGGCGGTGGAACCATCGCGTGGAAGGAAGGGTTGAAATAGGGAGGGGGCAACCTCGGCGAGCGGGATGACAGAAGGTCGCGCTCCGCTACGGAGCGCTTACCGCATATATTTGCTGTGCACCATGTGCTCGAGATAGCGGTCGGTATGGATGCCGTAGTCCCGGAGCATCCCCTCCGCACTGACCATAAACGTCGCCTGCTCACCCGCCACCCTGGAGAAGTAGACGCGGTGTGCGTCGCCTCCGGAGTGGACATCGAGGGCGCAGAGGTCTTCGGAGAGCTCGGAGACCAGGCTTCGCTCGCAGACCGGACAGAAGAACTCCCACCGTGATCCCGGCGCCATCTTCTCTCCCGGGGGCAGATCCACCTCGTAGTTGCCGGGTTGGGAGTGGAATCCGGCGAGGAAACGGCGGTCGCTGTTTTCCGCCCGTAGCACCACGTTTTCCTCGGGATTCAGCAGTGCCTCGCAATGGGGACACGAATAGGTCCAGTGCATGTCCTCCCCCTTCGCGGGCAGGATAACGAAAAATACGATGTTCCGCCGAGTCCCGGTCGCATTCTCAGGGAAGGTCGACTCCCAGCCCCTCGAGGTCGGCGGTTGCCTGCTCGCTCCACCCCCGATTGGCCGCGGGACTCGCCGGGCTCGGGTGGAGGATGCGGCCGACTCTGACCGTTGTGTCGATGAGGGCCGCGCGCGCACGCTTCTCGGCGAAGGCGCCGACCCCCACGACCAGGTTCGGCCGCAGGTACTCGACGGTCTTTTGCAGAGCGCGATCGCAGATCCCAAAAAGCGGTTCGCGTTCGGTTGCCGGCAGCTTGTCGGGGGTTCGGTTTCGGCCGCTCTCCTCGAGAAAAGCGAGCGGGCAGTAGTTGGCGATGAAAAAGCGAGAGAAGAAGTGATCCGGTGTGCCGAAGAGGTCCCGTGCCCATCCCCACAGACGTGCGCCGCTGACCTCGCTCCGCGGGCAGTCGAAGCCCCTCACCGGTCGTTTGGGATGCTCGTTCTTCGGACTGCCCACCGGCTCGTTGATTCCGAGCCAATCGCGGACCGCGCCCACCTCCCCAAACGGAACGCCGGTCTGCGCCATCCCCCAGGGGCCGGGATTCATCCCCAGGAACAACACTTCCGTTGGCGCAGCGCCGTAGAGCTCGAGGTACTGGGCGTGGGCCGTCCACGCGTATTCGAGCGGATTGTAGACATGCGTCACCGGCGGCGCAAAACGGAGGTGACCGACCTCTTCGGCCAGCTCTCCGGAGATCTCGACGAGACATGACCCGCTCGGCATTACAGCGGCGATGGTAGCAGCTTATCGAAATCCGAAATCCTCAGAACAGCCAACCCAGCGAGGTCACAAGACCGAAGTCCCGCAGGTGCCACATTCCGTATTGTTGAATGGCGTCACCGGACGAGATCGCGGCAGTCGCTGAATGAGGAATGAAGAAAAAATACTGAGAATTCCTCCGTCTCACCTCCGACTTGCATGGTTGTTCGCTCGAAGTGTATGGTGTCCCGGTTCCGACGCTGCGCCGACGGGGGGCCGAATGGACTTCAAGAACATTGACGAGATTCTCGACTACGCCATCTCCAACGAAGAAAAGGCGGAGTCCCTTTACACCCAGCTTGCCGACCGGGTGGGCCGCCCGGGAATGCGCGAGGCTTTTCTCGTTTTCGCCAACGAGGAAAGGGGTCACAAGGCGCGCCTGCTCAAGATCAAGGCTGGCGAGCTGCCCCCGGTTACGGAGGAGACTGTCCTGGATCTCAAGCTGACCGAGCATCTGGTGGAACCGGAGCCCACCGCCAACATGACCTACCCGGAAGCGCTCCTCTTCGCTATGAAGGCGGAGAAGGCGGCCTTCGTACTCTACACACGTCTTGCGGAGGTCACCGACGACGCCGCCCTGAGCAAGGTTTTCCAGAATCTCGCTCAGGAGGAAGCCAAGCACAAGCTGCGCTTCGAGCTCGAGTACGACGAGCACGTCCTGGAGGGCGTGTAACCGGGTTCATTCCTCGGTGTGTCGTAACATGGTGAGCCATTGGAGGTCATCATGCGCCGCGCCATCATCGTCGTTCTGCTACTTGCCGCCGGGACCATCACCCTCGCAGCCGACCGGCCGGAAGGCCGCGCCTTCGCCACCAGGTCCGTCACCTACGCCCGTCACGGCATGGTTGCCGCCGCCCACCCTCTGGCGGTGCAGATCGGGCTCGATGTGCTCAAGGCCGGCGGTTCGGCGGTTGACGCCGCGATCGCGGTCAACGCGGCGCTGGGTTTCTTGGAGCCCACCGCAAACGGTCTCGGCGGTGATCTCTTCGCGATGGTCTGGGATCCCGAGACGGAGAAGCTTTACGGACTCAACGCCTCGGGACGCGCGCCGGCGGCGCTGAGAATCGACAAGGTGCCCGCGGAGGAGAACGGCACCATCCCGGTTTACTCGCCCTACTCGTGGACCGTGCCCGGCTGTGCCGACGGCTGGTTCGAGCTGCACGGGAAGTTCGGCCAATTGCCGATGAAGGACATCCTGGGTCCGGCGGCGAGGCTCGCGCGTGAAGGCGCACCGGTGCCGCAGGTGATCGCCGGCGGTTGGGCGCGCAGCGTTCCCCGTTTCAAGGACACGCCAGGCTTTGCCGAGGTCTTCATGCCCGGCGGCACGGCGCCCGCCGAGGGTGAGATCTTCGCCAATCCGGCCCTCGCCCACACCCTCGATCGTTTGGCGGCAGGTGGCCGCGATGCTTTTTACAAGGGTGAAATCGCCGAGGAGATCGTTGCCTTCTCCCGCAAGGTCGGGGGCTTCTTCTCGCTCGAAGATTTCGCCACCCACTCGAGCGAGTGGGTGGCGCCGATCTCGACCACCTACCGTGGCCTGACGGTGTGGGAGCTGCCGCCCAACCCGCAGGGTCTGGCGGCGCTGCAGATGCTCAACATCCTCGAGGGCTTCGACGTCGCGGCTCTGGGGCGGGACAGCACCGATTTTTGGCACCTGATGATCGAGGCCAAAAAGCTGGCCTACGAGGACCGGGCGAAGTACTACGCGGACATGGCGTTTGCCGAGGTTCCGGTGGAGGGGTTGCTCGACAAGGGTTATGCCGCAGAGCGGGCGAAGCTCATCGACATGGAACGGGCCGCCAAAACGATCGAACCCGGCAATCCTGCCCTCGATGACGGCGACACCACCTTTCTGGTGACCGCTGATGGGAACGGCATGCTGGTGTCGCTGATCCAATCCAACTACACCGGCTTTGGTTCCGGCTACGTTGTGCCTGCGGTCGGAATCGGCATCCAGGACCGGGGTGCGCTTTTCACCCTCGACCCTGAGCACCCCAACGCACTCGAACCCGGCAAGCGGCCCTTCCATACGATCATCCCGGCCTTCATGGGATGGAATGGAATCCCGGATACCGCCTTTGGTCTGATGGGAGGCGGAATGCAACCACAGGGGCACGTCCAGATCGTCGTCAACCTGGTCGATTTCGGAATGAATCTTCAGGAGGCCGGGGACGCGCCGAGGTTCAACCACACCGGATCATCCCAGCCGACCGGGACGATGATGACTTCGGGCGGTATTCTCCACTTGGAAAAGGGCCTGCCGCCGGAGGTCTACCGAGACCTGGAGAAACGGGGCCACAAGATTCAGGAGGCCAATCCGGTGGTCTTCGGCGGCTACCAGATCATCCGCCGTGATCCGGAGACGGGCGTCTTGGCGGGCGCGACCGAGTCGCGAAAAGATGGGATGGCGGCAGGTTTTTGAATTTTGGATTTCGGAATTGTCGGCGCGGGGCGGCGGTCGGGTTGGCCGGAGCGTCTTGCCCGCGCTCGGGCGATGAGCTGCTGACTTCGAGGCGGTCTTCTGCTGTCGCGCTCGCCGAGAGAGCCCCCCTGACAATTTTTGGGACTTGATCGGGGTATGTCGCGGCAGCGGCCAGGCCCCCAGAATTGTCAGGGACGGAACGTCCGGTCAGCACGCCCTTTCCTGAGCTCACAACTCAAAACTCAGATCTCACTCCCTCACCCCTTCGAATCACTCCAGTCCGGGCTAGAATGTGTCGGTCATGCTGGAGCCCATTCTCACCGACGCCCACCGCGAGCTGCTCAGCGACGAGCGTGATCTTCTGGCCGAGGTGGCGGCCGGTCTGGAGCGCTGCGAGGCGACGCCTGAGGATCTGCGCGCCCTCGCCGATTCCGTCCGCCAGCTCAGCGAGCTCTTCCTGCTGGTGGTCGTCGGCGAGTTCAACGCCGGCAAGAGTGCTCTGATCAACGCGCTGCTGGGCCGGGCGATCCTCACCGAAGGGGTGACCCCGACGACCTCCAAGATTCATGTCATCAGCTGGGGAGAGGAGCTCTCCCGCGAACCCATGGGTGGAGTCGGTGAGCAAATCACGGCTCCTGTGGAGAGCCTGCGCCAACTGACCATCGTCGACACTCCGGGTACCAACGCCCTCGACCGCAGTCACGAGGCCCTGACCGCCGATTTCGTTCCCAGGGCCGACCTGGTGCTCTTCGTGACCTCGGCGGATCGCCCGCTGTCGGAGAGTGAACGTCTCTTCCTCGAGAGCATTCGCCGCTGGGGCAAGAAGGTGGCGATGATAGTCAACAAGATTGACATCCTGCGTGGCGCCGACGAGGTGGCCGAGGTGATCGGCTACGTCTCCGCCAACGCGATCCGGCTGCTCGACGGCGAACCGGAGGTCTTTCCGGTGTCAGCGCTGCGCGCCGCCGAGGCCCAGGCTGCCGGTGATTCCGAGGCGCTCGCGAATAGCGGCCTCCCGGGGGTGGAGGCCTTCCTCCGTGACATCCTTCGGAGTGGAGAACGCCTGAGCCTCAAGCTCTCAAATCCCCTCGGCGTCGCCGCCCATCTGCTCGGTGGCGGGCTGGATACGATCGAAGCCCGCCTCGGGCTTCTCGCGGAGGACCTGCGTGCCATCGGCGACATCGAAGGCCAGACCGACGCCTGGAGCGCCGATGTGCGCCGCGAGTTCGACCTCAGACTCGCGGACATCGACAACGTTCTGCACGGGATGGAGAGCCGCGGGCTGGAGTTCTTCGACGACACCGTACGCCTCGGCCGCCTTCCCAAGCTCTTCAACAAGGAGGAGCTCAGGAACCGTTTTGAACTTGATGTTGTGGCCGATGCGCCGCAGGTGGTGGAAGCCAAGGTGGACTCTCTCATCGACTGGCTGGTGGACGCCGAGTTGCAGCACTGGCAGGCGGTGGTCAACCACGTCAACCGGCGTGCCGGCGCCCACGCCGACCGCATGGTGGGCGAGATCGGTGGCCGGTTCGAGGCCGACCGCGCGCGTCTCCTGGACACGGTGGGCCGCGCCGCGCGCGACGGGTTGGCGTCGTATGACCGCGCGCTCGAGGCTCGGCGCATGGCTGAGGAAATCCAGAAGGCGGTGACGGGTACCGCGTTGGTCGAGGTCGGCGCGGTCAGTCTCGGCGCCGCAGTCGCACTGCTCGCATCGAGCACAGCGGCCGATATCACCGGACTCCTCGCCGCGGGTGTGATGGCCGCTCTCGGCCTCTTCATCCTCCCCCACCGCCGCCGCCGCGCCAAGGCGGAGCTCAAGCAGAAGATCGCCACCATGCGCTCGGATCTCATGACCGCGCTCACCGGACATTTTGAACAGGAGGCCGAGCGTGGACGCCACCGCTTGGAGGCGACCATCGCTCCCTACACCCGCTTCGTGCGCGCCGAGAGCGAGCGTCTCGCCGGCGAGCGAAACCAGCTCCGGCAGCTGCGCGATCGCGTGGACACGATCCAGGCGCGGGTGGATGGCCTGGCCGAAGGCTGAGCTACAATGCAACGTCGAGATTTCGCCGGCGGGAAGCAGTTGTTGATGTGGTTCGTCGCCGGCGAGTCGAGGAGATTCAGCATGAAAAGGACGTGGACCATGAAGTACGCCCCGGCCATTGCGGCGGTTGCCCTGCTTGCGGGCTGTACCACCGTCGGGCCGGACTATGAGGAGCCGGAGGTGGCGGTTCCCGACGCCTGGCACACCGCGGCCACCGCGGGCTTGGCCGAGGGCGAGGCGACGATCCAGACCTGGTGGCAGGTCTTCGATGATCCTGAGCTCGAGGACCTGATCCGGCGTTCCGCGAGTGGAAATCTCGATCTCCGCGAGGCGTTGTGGCGGGTCGAGGAGGCGCGGGCCCTGCGCGGAGTGGTCGCCGGCGCCAGGTCCCCACAGGTTGACCTCTCCGGTCAGTCGTCACGTGGCCAGGTCAGTGACAACGGCATTGTCGGTGATTTCGCGCCTCCGGAGGGGTTCGACACCGGCAACCTCCACGACTACGGTTTCGGCGCCTTCTGGGAGATCGACGTCTTTGGACGCATCCGGCGTCAGGTCGAGGCCGCCGATGCCACCGCCCAGGCATCGGTCGAGGCCTATCGCGATGTACTCGTCTCGCTCTACGCCGAGGTGGCCCTGGCATACGTCAACCTGCGCTCCTCCCAAGAACGGCTACGGCTCGCCCATGCCAACGTGGATGGCCAGGAGGGCACCCTCCGGCTCACCCGGGATCGGTTCTCCGCCGGGCTCGTGTCGGCTCTTGATGTTGCCCAGGCCGAGTCCAACCTCGCCAACACAAGGTCCTTGATTCCCACCATCGAACGCAGTTTGGATCAGTCCCTGAATCGGCTCGCCGTTCTTCTCGGCCGGCACCCCGGCTCACTCCACGCCGAGCTTCGCGAGCCTGGACCGATTCCCCACGAGCCGGCCGAGGTGACGCTCGGGCTGCCCGCTGAGCTCTTGCGCCAGCGTCCGGACGTCCGGCGGGCCGAGCGCGCGCTTGCCGCGCAACATGCGGGCATCGGCGTCGCGACGGCCGACCTCTACCCCAGCTTCGGGTTGTCGGGCCTTCTCGGCCTGCAAGCGGTCTCGGCCGGCAATTTCCTCAGCGGCGACAGCCTGACCTGGAACATCGGCCTGCCCATCCGGTGGGACATCTTCGCCGGCGGTCGCATCCGCGCCCAGATCCAGGTGGAAGAGGCCCGGACCGAACAGCTCCTCGCCAGCTACGAACAGACTGTTCTTGCCGCACTCGAGGAGGCGGAGAACGCCATGGTGGCCTACGTCAAGGAAGTCGAGCGGCGGGGCCGACTGAGCGAGTCGGTCGATGCCACCCAGCGCTCGCTCGCACTCGTTCTGACCCAATACCGTGCCGGCCTTACCGATTTTCAGAACGTCCTGGACACACAGCGCACGCTCCTGCTCCGCGAAGATGAGTTGGCGGTAGCCGAAGGCATCGTGATCGGAAACCTGGTGCGTCTCTACCGCGCCCTCGGCGGTGGCTGGGATCCCAACGCCCCGCCTCCGGCAGTGCCGAATGACGAGACCGAACAGGTCGCTCGGGTGGGGGCTCCGGATACCGCCGGCTGATTTCGCCTCGCACGCAAATGCACACAGATGAGCTTCGTCTGGCTGCGTCGTCTGCGGTCGCCCCGGGCGATGCGAGCCGCCACGATGGACGGTCTCGTCACACCTCGTCCCGACGATCCCGTACCAGCCGGAGGATCCGCACGTCCTCCTGGTGGCGGGGGTGGTCGATGCGGCTCTTGATGGCGATCAGGCTGTCGAGATCGATCCAGTAAGCTTTTGCGCGGCCGTACGTCCCTTCAATCCGGCGATCCCATGCTTCTGCGAACTCGAGGTCGACAGTTTCGCGGAGGAGGTCGATCCGGTTCGGACCGGCGCCCAGCTGCAGGATCTCGTCGCGGTCGTCCGGGTCGAGGAGCCGCGGGCTTCCGAACTCGCTGAGGGCGGCATTCGTCCTTCTGGCGTTTTCTGGATCGGGGTCGAGCCAAAGGTCCATGTCCTTCGTATATCGCGGCTTGGCGTGGTAGATGAAGGCGAGCCCGCCGATGATCAGGTAGCGAACCTCATGCCGATCGAGGAGCTCGAGCATGTCCTCGAAGTCATGGATCGTGTCCACGATTCAGCGCTCCTCGCGGGCGGCCTCGACCAACTCCACGTCGCGGTGGATAGCGACCAGGGCCGACAGGCGCTCATCCGGTGTGCACGCCTGCCAAAACTCGAGGTCCCAGGTCTCGGCCTCGTCGTGAGATCGCGCGGTGTGTGTGGTCATCCGGCGGCGTCGCTCGCGGCTTCTTTCCTCGAGAGCTGTCATGCAAACTCCCATTACTCCCAGTATTTTAGCGCACTCCGGGAGGCATGTCCCATCTCATGGGCGATCCGAGATCCTGAAGCCGGGATCCGCCACCCACCCACGGTTGCCTGATGCTCGCGTAGCATCCCGCCCCCACAGTCGAGAGATGGCGGAGGAGTCTGTGATCAGGACTCCGAGCTGGCGGCCACGGGCGCTTGTTCAGACGCCCTCTTCCCGCCCACTTTTTCGGACAGGCTCTGCACGACGAAGTAGAGCCACGGGATGACGAAGATCCCGAAGAACGTGGCGAAGACCATCCCGCCGAAGACCGCGGTGCCGAGAGCGACGCGACTCGCCGCGCCGGCGCCGGTGGCGAAAAGCAACGGCATGACGCCGAGGATGAAGGAAAACGCGGTCATGAGAATCGGCCGGAATCTCAGCCGCGCCGCCTCCCTCGCCGCCTCGAACGGCGTCTTGCCGCTCTGCCGCAGCTGGTTGGCGAACTCGACAATCAGAATCGCGTTCTTGGCCGACAGACCAATCAGTAGAACGAAGCCGATCTGGGTATAGACGTTGTTGTCGAGCCCGCGGGCGAGAGTCAAGACCGATGCACCGAGGATCGCGATCGGCACCGAGAAGATGATGCCGAAGGGCAGGGTCCAGCTCTCATACTGGGCGGCCAGGAACAGATAGACGAAGACGATGGCCAACGCAAAGATGAAGGCGGCGCCGCCGCCGGCGAGCTGCTGGTAGGTGACGCCGGTCCACTCGAAGCTCATGGACGGCGGCATGGAGTTGCGGGCGATCTCCTCCATGGCGTCAATCGACTGCCCCGAGCTGTATCCCGCGGCCGCATCACCGGTGATCGATGCCGACGAGTAGAGGTTGTAGCGGGCCTGCACGGTCGGGCCGACGGTGTCCCGGACGTCGAGCAGGGTTGCCAGTGGGATCATACGCCCGGAGTTGGAACGGACCTCGAGCTTGGTGACGTCGGCCCGTTCGAGCCGAAAGGGCTCGTCGGCCTGGATCATGACTTTCCACACCCGGCCGAAGAGATTGAAGTCGTTGACGTAGGCCGAGCCGAGGTTGGCTTGCAAGGTATTGAAGATGACATCCAACGGGACGTCGAGCCGCTTGGCCTTCTCGCGGTCCACCTCGAGAAAAAGCTGCGGCACCCCGGCGCGGAAGGTGGTGTTCATCTGCGTCAGCACCGGGTTTTGGCGGCCCTGCTCGACGAGGTCGTAGGCCACCTGCTGGAGGAGCTCTAACCCTGAGCCGCCGACGTCCTGGAGCTCCATCTGGAAGCCGCCGGTGGATCCGAGGCCCTGGATCGGCGGTGGTCGGACGGCGAAGACGACCCCTCCCTCGATCTTCGCAAATTGTTGATTGAGCGAGTCGATGATAGCCTGGATCTGGGTCTCCGGAGTGGGCCGTTCGTCCCAGTGGTTGAGCACCACCCAGAAGGCGCCGGCGTTGGGGGATACAACCCTGTCGAGCAGCGAGTAGCCGCCGATGGTGATGACGCCGCGAATTCCCTCGGTGTCGTCGAGGATCGCGGCGACCTCGTCGAGGACCTTCTCGGTGCGGCCGAGCGAGGTGGCGTCGGGCAGCTGTGCTGCGACCATGAGGTAGCCCTCGTCTTCGGAGGGGACAAAGCCGGCGGGCATGGCGATCATGCCGAAGTAGGTGGCCACCAGGAGTCCACCGACGATGAGCGCCGTGAGGACCGAGCGTCTGAGCAGCGTCTTGACGATGGAGCCGTAGTGTGTGGTGCCGCTGTCGAGCAAGCGGTTGAAGAGCCCGAAGAAGCCCTTCGTGCGCTCCTTGGAAGGTCTCAGCAGCATGCCGCACAGCGCCGGGCTGAGGGTCAGGGCGTTGAGTGACGAGAACAGGGTCGCCACCGAGATGGTGATGGCGAAGGGCCGGTAGAGCCTTCCGGTGATGCCGGGCATGACGATGGTCGGCACGAATACCGCCAGCAGCACCAGGGTGGTGGCAACCACCGGGCCGGTGATCTCGACCATCGACTTGGCGGTCGCCTCCTTGGCGCTGAGGCCCTCGGTATTGATGATCCGCAGGGTGTTTTCCACCACCACGATGGCGTCGTCGACGACGATACCGATCACCAGGATGAGACCGAACATGGTCAAGCCGTTGATCGACAGCCCGAGCGTGAGCATCACCGCGAAGGTGCCGAGCAGCGAAACCGGAATGGTGATCGCCGGCACCAGGGTGGTACGGAAGTCCTGGAGGAAAACGTAGACGGTAAAGATCACCAGCAGGATGGCGATGATGAGGGTGGTCACCACCTCCTTGAGGGACTGCATGATGTACTCGGTGGTGTCGTAGAGGATGCGGTACTCGAGGCCCTCGGGGAAATCCTGTCCGAGGCGCACCATTTCGGTCTTGATGCCCTCGGCCACGTTGAGAGCATTGGCGCCGGGGGCCGGGTAGACGGCGACGGCGATGGACGGTGCACCGTCGAGCTTGGCGAACCACATGTAGCTCTGGGCGCCGAGCTC
>JBGMRN010000017.1:0-5579 GCA_048061535.1 Thermoanaerobaculales bacterium
CCGGCGAATTGCGATCCCGAAACCGTCAAGGCCGGCACGTCCGGTGATCGCGTGTTCCGGAGCTTCAGGTTTGCGCTCCTTGGGGGTGGCGGACCTGCGAGCCTTCACCCGTTGTACAAGCCCTCGATGAGGTCGGTGTATTGCTGCTCCACCACTCTCCGCTTGACCTTGAGCGTCGGCGTGAGGGTGCCGTCTTCGACTGACAGCATCAGGGGAAGAACGGCGAACTTCTTGACTTGCTCGTAGCGGGCGAGGCCGGCGTTGGTGGTTTCGACGACCTTGGCAAAGGCCTCGACGACCTTCGGGTTATTGGTGGCCTCCTCGGTCGAAGCAAACCCGATACCCTCTGCCTTGGCCCATGCCTCGAGCTCCTCGGTGTTGGGAGAGAGCAGGACGACGAGGTACGGTCGACGGTCGCCGATGACCACCGCGTTGTCCACCAGGGTCGATCTTTTGAGCTCGTTCTCTATCGGTTGCGGCGCCACGTTCTTGCCGCCGGCGGTAACGATGATGTCCTTTTTGCGGTCGGTGATGCGGACGAACCCGTCGTCGTCGATCTCGGCGATGTCTCCGGTCAGGAAGAAGCCGTCCTCGTCGAAGACCTCTGCGGTCTTTTCTGGGAGGTTCCAGTATCCGCTCATTACGCTCGGCCCCTTGACGCACAGCTCGCCGTCGGCGGCGATCTTCACTTCGACGTTGGAAATCGGTTTGCCCACCGTGCCCAGGCGCGTCATGTTCGGCTCGGCGCCGTCGACCGCAATCACCGGAGAGGTCTCGGTCAGGCCGTAGCCCTCGAGAATCCAGATGCCGATTGACTGGAAGAACTCGTTGACGAATTGCGGCAACGGCGCACCGCCCGAGATGCAGAAGCGCACCCGGCCCCCGAGGCCTTCCCGCACCTTGGAGAGGACGATCTTGTCGGCGAGACCGAACATCAACCCCCCGGAGTCCATGCCCGCAAGCCTCTTGGGGTACTGCTTCCGGCCCTGGTTCAGGGCCCAGTTGAAGAGGGCGCGCCGTACGGCCGGAGCGTGGCTCACTTTGTCCATGATCTTGTCGTAGACCTTCTCGTAGACCCGGGGGACGCTGGCGAAGACAGTGGGTTTGATGATCGCGATCAATTCACCGATATGATGCACGGAGCAGTAAGCCTTGGTCACTCCCTTGTACATGAAGAGGTAGCCGATCATGCGCTCGAAGACGTGGCAAAGGGGCAGGAACTCGAGGCCGAAGTCGTCGGGGCTGATGGGGGCGCGCTCGGCCGAAGGCAGCACGTTCTGAACCAGGTTTCGATGTGTCAGGCTCACCCCCTTCGGCTTGCCGGTCGTGCCGGAGGTGTAGATCAGCGTCAGCAGGTCTTCCTCGGCCACCTTGTCGGCACGTTGCCAGAAAAGGTCCTCGCTGTCGCCCGAAGTACCCGAAGCGATCACCTCTTCGAGCGAGAGCACCCCGTCGGCGGTCGGGCCTTCAATCTGGATGAGGTGCCTGAGGTCGGGACACTGGCTGCGGATCTCGACGAACTTCGCCATCTGATCGGCGTTTTCCGCCACTGCCACCATCGAACCCGAGTCGGTAGCCTGGTAGGCAACGGCGGCTGGGTTGAGGGTACCGTAGATGGGTACGTCGGCGGCGCCGAGATCGGCCGCCGCGAGGTCCACAAGATGCCATTCCGGACGATTGTCGGTCAGCAGCATGACCCGATCGCCGCGACCCACTCCGAGCTTTTCGAGACCGCAAGCAAGTCCGGCCGCGCGAGCGAAGAACTCCTGGGTGCTCAGGGTGATGTGCCCATCCGGCGTGTAGTGGTAGTAGTGCTTCTCACGCTTTGTCTCGAACTCGTTGCGGTACAGATCGAGGATCGTCTTTGTGGTCATGTGTTCTCTCCCCCGTGATTTCGACAGGGCGCGATGCCATCGGTGAGCATACGAACCAGCGGCTCGTGGTGGCGCAGCAGGTCGCCGGGTTGGTCGGCCAACAGCCAGCTCGTGACCAACTCGTCCACCGCTCCGAAAACCAGGTTGGTCGCGAGTCCGGGGCTGATGTTACGGCGGAACATTCCCAACTCCTGACCCTCCTCGATGATTGCGCGAACCCGGTTCAAATACTCGCCGAGTTTACCACGAGTGAAGAGGCTCATGAATCGTCGCGAGTGGCGGGTTTCTATCTGGAGCACGTTTGCCAGGGCGTGGTCTCGACCCATTGTCTCGAGATGCAGGCGCACCATGACCGACAGCTTTTCCACCGGATCGTCGAGCCGTGCGATTTCCTCGTCGAGACGATTGATGAAACGCCCGAGGACATCGTCGAAGATCGACATGAGCAAATGCTCTTTGCCTTCAAAATAGAGGTACAGGGTGCCGTCTGCTACCTCGGCGGCGTCGGCGATGTCGGTCATCCGTGCGGTGAAGTAGCCCTTGTCGGCAAAAACATCGATCGCTGCACGGAGAATGCGTCGTCGTTTCTGTTCGCGAGGGGCAAGCTGACGAGATGTCTGACTCCTGGGCATGATGCCCTCCAAATGAATGAGCGCTCATTCATGGTTCATCGGCCGATCTCCCCTGTCAAGGGTGCAGGTCTCTGGTTTCCGGGGTTAGAGAAGACCAGACGTCGCAGGAATTCAATTGACGATCTCGCAGCGACCTGTGGTATGGGGTGTCGCTCGATAGGTCCTTGCCGCCAATCCCTGCGCCCGCTACCATGCCTGGTGCCGATGAAAAACGAGGAGGGGCCGATGAAGCGTCCGAGCGAGCAGGAAGTCCGGATGGAGGTCTTCAACTCCTTCAAGGATCAATTCGCAAGCGCCCCCATCCGCCTCATGAGCCGCACGGTGAACGCCATGCGGGCGATGGGCTACAACGACCTGGCTTCCGCCATCGGTGATCTGGACCGGCGAACGGTGCCGGTCGACGATCCCGAGGACCCCTGCTTGCGGCACGACTGGTACAGCGTGCTCATGGCTGCCTTCGAGCACGTCGGCGGTTGGGTACGTCAGCTCAGCGCTCACCCGATGGGCTACAACGTCGACTCGATCGGCTACCCGATCGTGACGCGATCCTGGGGCGCCCTGTGGTCGCGGCAGCTCGGAATCGACTTCGAGAACGCTCCCCCTGCTCCGCCGCAGATCATGGTCTTCCATGGCGGCAACCAGGCTCTTCAGGCTGCGTTTCTCGGCGTGGCCGAGGCCCGTCGTGAGCGCGTCGGGACCGCCAGCCCGGCGACGATCTTGGCGCCCATCCCCACATTCTCCTGTCCCATGGACCAAATGGCGCTGCAGGGAATGCAGGCCGTATTGCTGCCGCCGGCGCGGGCCGACATGGATCCGAGCCCGGAGGACATCGCGCAGGTTCCCGACGGAGTGGACGTCGACGGTGTCTACCTGATGCCGATCAACAATCCCACCGGTCGCACCCTGCCGCCGGAGCAAATGAGGGCCTTCATCGACGTGGTCCTCGACCGCTGGCCCCATGCGGGCGTGATTTTGGACTCGGTCTATGTGCGGCTCCACCCGGACTACCGCAGGCTCGTCGCGTGGTACCTCGAAGATCCCCGCTATAGGGATGCGGTGATGTTCATCGACTCCCTGTCCAAGACCCACGGCGTCACCGGTCTCCGGTCGGGCGTCCTTTTGACCCACGCCGACCGGTTCCGCGACGGCATCGTGCGCTACGCCCAGAACGTCATGGCCGGGCCCTCCAACGCCGCCCAGGCGGTCACGGCCTCGTTGCTCGCGCCCTTCATCAGCGGGGATGACGAGTTCGCCGAGTACCGTATCCGGCTGCAGCTTCGCATCGGCCGCCACCTGCAGCGCAGGCGCCGCCTGCTTTTGGCCGAGATCTTCGATCGCCATCGGGAGCTGCTCGATGAGGAACAGCCGCTCCTGCCCGATCCGGAGGGTTTCGACTGGGAGGGGTCGATGTACGCGGATCTGCGTTTGTCGGATCGCTGCTGCGAGCTGGCCGCCGACTACGGCGTCTCCGCGACGGTCGCCTTCTACTTCGAGACCGGCATCGGCGGCGTACCTCTCGACGGCTTCTGCCGCAACCACAATCTCGAGCGCCACGGTCTCGTGGTCAATGCCGACGCCGCACGGTTGGCTGCCTTCCAGGAGGCGGCCCAGAGGTACGTGAGGCTGTCGTTCGGCATGACGCCACCACCAAAGTAGCCGGCTTCGCTCACCACGTTTCAACTGCAGCCGGCGGCGCGCCGCGCCCCCCTCGGATCGACAAACCCGCCGTTCAGGACGTCTCCTCTCCCTCCCGACGAAAGTCGGTGTCGTCTGGTTCCCCCGTGATCGCACTCACCGCGATCGCAGCGAACCCCGCACCGAAAAAGGCCGGCACTAGCTCGTAGAGGGACTCCATGCCCCAGCGCTGGACAATCAGCCAGGCAAGGATGGTGAGGGTGGCCGCCGCCACGACCGCAACCCGGTCGCCAATCTCGAAGGCACGGGCGAGGTGACCGATGACGAGAATTGCCGCTGCTGCGATGATGGTGATCCACCACACACGAGCGAAGATCTGAGGGTTCTCGGCGGCATCGCGGCCGAGCTTCCAGGCGACGGTGATGCCGACGCCGGTGAGCATGCCCGCCAGGGCGCCATGCCGGTTGACTCCGCGCCTCCTCAGGGCGAGGAGAACCAAGGGAGCGAAGGCCGCACCGAGACCGGACCAGGCGAAAAGGACGAACCAGAAGACGAGGCGCACCTCGGTGAGGGCGATCCCGATGCCGATTACACCAACCACGGCCACCGTCCACCGGCCGAGGACCAGGCTTCGGCGGTCGTCACGAGCCCGGCCCAAGGTCTCCTCGACCAGGTCGTAGGACACCGCCGAGGCGACGACCAGGAGCTGCGACGAGACCGTCGAGAGAATGGCTGAGATCACGGCTGCGAGCAGGAGGCCCGCGATGACTGGATGGACGAGCTCGAGCGCCAGCGCCATCAGCGCCTGTTCGCCGTCCTCGAGGCCGGGCATGAGCACTCGACCGGCGAGCCCGACGAGACCGGCGCCGTAAAAAACAACCACCCCCCACAGCATGGCGATGACCTGCAGCCTTTGAACCTCGTGGTCGGAGCGGGTGGCCATGTAGCGGGTGATGACGTGGGGCATGCCGGGGTATCCGAGGCCGATGCCGAGCTGGCCGACGACAAATCCCCACAGGGCGGGGCCGATGCGGTCGCCACCTGCCGACAGGAGGTGCGGATCGATCGCTCCGAGGCCCTGGAACAACGCGCCGAAACCGCCGATCCGGGCGATGGCGTACAGGGGCAGAGCCAGTAGCGCGGCCGCCACCAACAGGCCCTGGAAGAGATCGGTCCACGCCACCGCACGAAATCCGCCGAGCGAGGTGACGAGGATGATGACCGCAGCGCCGATCACGACCCCGAGGATGTAGCCGGCTCGGCCTTCGAGACCGAGCGACGACGAAAACGCCTTGCCGGCCGCGGTCATCTGCGCCGCGACGTAACCCATCATGCAGACCAGGATTATGGAGGTCGCGGTGATCCGGAGCACGTTTCGCGGGTCCCCCCAGCGGCGGGTGAGGACATCGGTGAGGGTGACCGAGCCCTGGGTCTCGGA
>JBGMRN010000017.1:5679-7474 GCA_048061535.1 Thermoanaerobaculales bacterium
GCCAACATTTCGGATTTCGAATCGCAATTCGCCGGGCGAATTGCTGGCATCCTCACGGGCAGGGCGACGATCGAAGGGTCGCGCCGAAATCGGGAGCGCCCTGCTGAACATCGGGAACGGGGGCGGGCGGGGCCCACCGCGCTCCCGCGAATCGGTGTGCACCGTTGCACGATCCGGCGTTGGCGCACCGAAACCTGAGAGACTCAATCTCGGAAACCGCGTTGCACCAGATTGACAGTCCCCTCACAGTCCGTCGTCATCTCCACAAGAGCCTCCGCCCACAGCGAGTGAGGAAGACAACGGGCGAACGGTGAGAACGGCCACAGGGGCTGGTCGCGCGCGAGATGGGATGCCAGGACCACCGGGTCCGAGTGGTCGCCCTCGCGGAGGCGTTCAAGAACATCCTGGATTCTCTGACGGTATTCCGTGGGATCAGCAGCGCCGCCCCTGATCGTCACCGCGTCGTACCGAGCGGTAGCTCTCCCAACCGACCCAACGTTCATTGTCCGAGCAAGAGTCCGGTTGATCCGGTCGCCTGCGAAGGTCCAGATCTTCGCTTCCCCTCCTTCGCTCAATCGCAGAGCCGTCCTGCCCGCCGCCCAGCCGAGGTCGGACACGACCCAGCGTTGCGCCTCGAGCTGGGCGAGCGCCGCCTCGTCCAGGAAGCTGAATGCCTCGTCGCACTGGAGGATTCGGCCGACCTCCTGGGCGGTCTCGAACGGGACATCAGGACCGCCAAAGCAATGCCATTGGGGGGGATCTCCGCCCGAGGCTCTACGCGCCTTGACGATGCGGCTTCTCGAGTCCACGCTTCGTGCTTGCCAGAGCTTTCCCCCGAGGACGAAATAGAATGGCACCTCCAAGCTCTCCACGAAGCGGGAGTCCAGGGTCCCGACCTGGTTCTTTCTGTCCAGCACCTCGTACAAGGGTGCGCTGTCGAAGACCGCGAACAGCCGTCGCCATCCAGCGCCCAGGTACTCCTTCTCCGCCCTCTCTGCGACAAGCAGATCACCGGATACCCAGCGAAGATACTCCGCCTCCACCATGTGGTCCACCAACGCCTGGAACTCGGTCTCGGTGATGCCTGAGAAGCAGAATGCGGGTCGCAGCAATGTCCAGGCTCGGGTCGGTGAAATGCCCAGATTCTGGAGAGCGAGGCAGAGCAACTGGTGCGCCAGGAGATGAAACGCCCTGCGTGGGAGCGCCAAAGCCTCGGACTGCCCCCGTATTCCGAGGTTCACGGTGGCAACGAGGAGCAGGAGATCCTCCGGGTCTGTGCAAAGGCCCCGGAAAACCCGCGGCTTTCCTGGGCGTCGTCCGGTGCGTCCGACCCGTTGCAGGAAGGAGCTCGAGCTGCTCAGCCCACCGAGCTGCACCACTGTCTCCAGCTCACCGATGTCGATCCCGAGCTCCAGCGTGGACGTGCTGATGATCGCGTTCAGTCCTGCCTCGTTCGACACCTGGATGAGGCGCTCCGCTTCCTCCCGGAAGAACCGGCTCACGCTCGAGTGATGCGTGCGGACGTTCACCTTCGCCAGGTGGCCCGTCAGGTTGACCTGGACAAACGCCTTCGCTATGGCCTCCGCGCCTGTACGAGAGCGGACGAAGACGATAGCCTTCTTCTTCTCCACCAGCTCTCTGTGCAGCGTGAGGAAACGACGCCACGCTGCCCGCTCCTGTGCCGGCATGTCGTCGGTATCCTGGGACTCGTCAAAGAAGGCGACCTGGTAGTCAGCAGGCGGTGACCTCCCGTCCACGTGCAGGCGTCTGCCAAGCGCGCGTTTACTCCCTGCAA
>JBGMRN010000017.1:7574-12020 GCA_048061535.1 Thermoanaerobaculales bacterium
CTGCAATCCCGGATGGAGGAGCTCAAAGGCCGACGTCTCTCTTCTTATCGAGACCAACGATCAGGCTCCGAGGATGTCGATCGTCGAAGCAGCCAGGTCGGAGTCATCTCCAGTCTGGACGCAATCGGCAGCTCGCACGCCAGGGTTTTCCTCGCAGATGTCAAGAAGGTGGACCAACTCCCGCAGAACGGGCCTCGGGAGTCGCGCGGTCGCTCCCCCACCGAACGTGGTTGCGTCCTCGACGAGCTTGGCAAGCACCGCATCGTCCACCCGCTCTCTGGCGGCCCAGCCATATGCGAGCGAGTGGATCGCCCGGACCCGTTCAGCGACAGCGAGTAGCCGCGACGCATCCAAGGGCTCAAGCTGGATGACCGGCTGGCGCATGCTCACCACCCCGTCGATGCCTTTCGGGGAGGTGACTCGATTGGCCAGTGCCTCGTAGCTCGCCAGACCATAGCGCTCGTCCTCGAACAGCTCATCCGTGCCGGTAAACACCATCAGGCAACCAGGAAGCCCGTTCTCGCCGGCCTCATCCACAAGCAGCCGCAGCGTTTCGTAGGCCCGTTCGCGCTGCCTTGCATGTGGGAAGCGTCGCACCAGCTCAAGCTCGTCAACGAGAAGCAGAAGTCCCGAAAGGCGCCCACCGGCGATCACATGCAGCAGTGCGCGCATGCGAGGGAATACCTCATCACCTTCGAGGTGGCCACGCACGCCGATCCGCCGAAGCGCATCGCCCGACATGGCTCGGCTACCGCGGAGCCACGCAAGCGCGGTGTTGGCAGTGTCCCGATCGCCTTCAACACGGGCTCTGTAAAAGTGGAGCACTGCAGGCGGGAACGATGGATCGTGGTCGGCCAGATGGGCGAGCTCCTCCTTGATGTGCTGTTCAACCATGGGAGCCAGGGTAGTCCGCGTGCTGATGCCGAGCAGCGGGACCCCCTCGATCTGTGCGATTCTCCGGAGAATCGCGAGCAGCCAGGATTCCAGAATGTCGGGCAAGGCGCTCGCATCTCGCTTCTCCGGACTCCGGAGTCCGTTGACCATCCCAGAGTAGAAGACTGGCAGATCGGAGATGGGCTGGTCAGGACCGACTCGGACCGTCGCCACTGCAAACCCCTTGGCAAACGCTTGTTCTCGGAACCAAGAGCACAGGAATGACTTGCCGGCTCCGTACGGTCCCCGAAGGAACTTGAACTCGGAGCGGCCCGTGCGCACGTGGTCCAGCAGCTTGACCAGGTGCTCCCGAGCTGCCTCCTGTCCCACGATCAGCTGTTCCAGATACCGCTCTGGAACAACCCCCTGCCGAAGGGCATCGACAAGATCCCGCGCTGCATCCCGCTGCAGAGCGCCGGGCCCGTCCCCCGTGACGCCTGCCCACTCGTAGATGTTCACGCTCCCAGTGCTGCGGACACGGACCGGGTTCGGTCCCCTCCGGTCCAGTGTCGCCAGCAGATCGGCCATGTGTGCCTTCACCAGGACCCAGCGCAGGTCATGGTGGCGCGCAGCCCGTTCGATGTCTACCTCGGTCAGGGAGCGGGCCTGCTTTAGCAGTGCGAGAACAACCTGCTCCCCAGGCTCGAGGTTTGGATAGTCCACCTGAATGTCGCGAAGCCCCGGGGGTAGAGGTCGGCTGGGCTCGGCAGGGGTCTCCTTCTCAGTGCTGTCGCCCTCAGCGCTTGAATCCCCTTCATCGGGCACGGTTGTCTCCTGCTCGGACGGAATTGACACTCCTTCGGGGGTCTTCTCAGAAGGGACTGCGTTCGCCCATCCCAGCAGCCGGGCGATGAGGTCGTCCTTCACTCCTGAAATCCTGAAGCCGTGTCTCCGGCAAAGGTCCACAAGCTCGGCCTTGGGCAGGGTCTTCAGGAGGGTCTGTTCCGACCATGGGCTCGCAACAAGCCGCTCAATCCGGGCTCCTTTCGAACCGCTTCTTCGCAGGTGATGCGCGGCAAGCACATCGTAGAGCTGGTCCACGGTCAGCTCCTGCAGAAGCCGAGTGAGAGTCTCGGTGTCCAGTTCCCTCTGTTCGGGCTCGGGTTCGACTACGGTCTCCTCCTTGGGCGTTGGTTTTTCAGGCACGAGATCCGCCCCCTCGTCGAAATGCTCGATGAGGCTGGCAATCAGGTCTGCCTTCGCTGCTGTGACCGGCAAGCGGCAGTCGCGGCACAGGTCTTTGACCTCATTGATGTGAAGCTGATCGAGCGCGACGGCTGGCGCGACGAGCCCCTCGACAATGCGTTGCGCTCGTTCCCCCTTCGAGCCAGCGAGCGGGAGGCCCGCATTCTCCAACGCCTTGCGCAGCTGCGCGTTGGTGAAGCGACTCAAAAGGCGCTCGTACTCGGCGTCCTCCAGCTCGATCTTCCACATTCGGCGAGTGGCCATACAGACTTCGCTGGCAATCACGTAGTGGTCGCCGTCGGTGAGCACTACCCCCGTCATCAGCAGGTGATTCCGCGCAGTATCGAATGCCTTGGGGGAATCCCACAGCGGGCGCACGCGTGGATGATGTTCCAGAAGGAAGTGCTCTCGCGTCAGGATGCCAAGTTCCCCGCGTAGGACTTCGAGCAACAGTGCTTCGCTGCGATCGATCTGACCGTCTTCCCACGCAGCGTGGAGCATCCGAAGATACAGCTCGTAGCTCTTGCCGCCAGGCAGGGTGCGCTCATCCTGGGCCGAGGCTGAGAGCTGCTCGGTCAGGTCGCTTACCTTCTGCCGGAATCCGGCCGCTGGCAGCCGGTTTTCAGGAGCATCAAGCAGCAGTCTGAGGATCGCATAAGTCGGTGGCCGGGAGGGAGCCAGCACCTTCGCCACGTAACTCAGCGAGCCAAGCGCTCGTTCAATCTCCTGAACCACGACCGGCCGGGGCAACCGGAGCCCGGCAACTTCGTCCACCTTGTCGGCCGCGAGCCGGTCCAGGACGTCGTCTGGGTACTCCTGCAACAGTTCCGCCAGTTTCACACTTGCACCTCCAAACACGTTGCCTCGAAGACGGGCGGGATCGAGCTGAAAGGAGTTTAACCTATGGTAGCCGGACTCAACCGACTCTCAAACACTAACAACGGCAAGGGTCAGACAATCCTGACAATGCCTCGCCCTGAGCCTCCATCCCCCAGGGGTACCGGACACGGTCGCGTCAACTTCGTCAGCTTTGTCTGACCTGGAGTCCTTTCGGGCAGTTCGACCAGAATCAGATGCTACACTCCGTCGAAGATTTTGGAGGCATGATGCGCACCTTGCGATGGACGACTGGACTGATAATTACATTGATGTTGGTTTTGGCGGCTGGGCCGCTTACCGCCAGCGAACCGCTCCACGTGCTGCTGGCGAACGACGACGGTATCGATGCTCCGGGATTGACTGCCATGGCGGCTGTGCTCGCCGCCGATCCCGGATATCGGGTAACGGTGGTGGCGCCGAAGCATCAGCAGAGTGTCACCGGCCACGGACTGGTGACCCGTCGCGACGTCGAGGTGAGGAAGCATGCGCCGATCGCCGGCAGCATCGCCTGGGAGGTCGACGGTACCCCGGCGACCGTCGCCCGGATCGCCCTGACCGCCCTGTTGGCCCAAGACACGCCGGATATCGTGGTCTCCGGGATAAACCGGGGAGAGAACGACGGTCTGGGCGCATGGACCTCGGGTACGGTGGCGGTGGCGCGAGAGGCTGCCCTCCTGGGGATCCCCGCGGTGGCGGTGTCGCTCCAGCTGAACTGGGAAGCGCCGGATCCCGATTTCGCCGCCGCGGCGCGGTGGGCGAAGCCGGTGATCGACGCGGTGGCCCAAGAGGGCCTTCCGAGCGGCGTCTACCTCAACCTCAACATTCCAAAGAACCCGGCCGCGGCCCGAGGCTACCGGGTGGTGGCCATGGCTCTGGACCGCTCGCACGAATCCCGATACGTGCTCGTGCGCGAGGACGAGGAAGGCACTCGATGGTATGACAGCCGCTGGAGCCCGCCGCAGGTGACCGAACCGGGAGGGGACAGCCACGCCCTCGCCGCGGGATGGGTGACCATCGCGCCGCTCGGTCTCGATCAGACCGCCGAACGCGCTTTCCCTTTGCTGCAACAGCTCGAGCTCTCCCGGCCCTCAGCCGGCGAGGAGGTTTCTCCCTGAGCACACTGCTCCGCAAGGACGGGCATTCGGTCGCTTAGACGGCCACCGCGGGAAGCTGGTGAGAAGCTCGGGCAAGCCCCCATATCTCGCCGCGAGAGTTGAAAAAAGCTCCAAATTTGGTGTAAAATACTGATGCCAAAAACAGTTACATCAAGAGGAGAAGCGCGACACTTGTCAGGGGTATCGGGCAGCAGATTCTGAAAGGTGTGTCCTCACTCGACCCTCATTGCCTCGTGACTGTCCGAAATCCGCTTCTCAAGAGCCCGCAGTTCCCACAGCCCCGTCCTCGGCGGGCAGTTGAGGTTTTCCTTGGTCGTCTCCGGGGGGCTGTGAG
>JBGMRN010000017.1:12120-19660 GCA_048061535.1 Thermoanaerobaculales bacterium
AGAAGTGCGGGCTTGCGTTGACAGCGGCCAGGGCTCCGCCTAGAGTAATAGCCCCTGTGCGGGCCATGGGGAGTGTGCGTGCGGCGAGCGCGGCCGCGACGCACGTCAGGAGGAGCTGGATGGGACGTCGGATCACCCGCAAACAACTGAAGAAGGAAGACGAGTTCGTTTCGACAATGGACACCGTCATCCACTGGATCTACGAGAATTGGCTGGCGCTGACCGCAGGCCTCGTGGCGGTGTGCGTGGTGGCACTGGCATGGTGGGGAGCGAGCATCTGGATGAGCTCGCGCGCTGAAGAGGCGTCGCTGCTCCTGCGCCACGCCGTTGTCACCTACGAGGGTGAGGGCGCTCCAGGCTCACCTTCGGCCGCAGGCGACGTGGTCGCTGCGGAGGAGGAGTTCCGCCAGGTCATTGAGCACTATGGTCGATCGGACCAGGCCGATATGGCCCGGCTCTACCTGGCCCGGATCGCCCTCAGCCGCGGGGAACGGGACGAGGCGCGGACAGCCTTGGTGAAGCTCGTGGAACAACGCAGTGACGACGTGATCGGTCGCCTCGCGACCATCGATCTCATCCATCTGAGGATCGCTTCCGGGCAGGGCGCCGAGGTGGCGGGCGAGCTCGAGGCCATGGTGAGTGGCCAAAGTCAGGGGCTGCCCAAGGATACGGCCCTGTATGAGTTGGGGGAACTCTTCATCAGCGAGGGAGAGCCCGACCGTGCGCGGGAGTACCTGCAGAAGCTGGCCGAGGAGTTTCCGGAGTCGCCCTACCTGCAGCTGGCTCGGCAGCGTCTCGGCGAGCTTGGATGACTCGGAGGTCCGGCCGGGCCTCTCGATCTGGAAGCTTGTGTAGGAATCTCGGGGGCCGCGCATGAGCTTCGTCGAGGCTATCGCCCGCAAGCGTGACGGCGGCTCGCTCTCTTCCGACCAGATCGCGGCCTTCGTACGCGGGGCCGGCGACGGTACCCTGCCAAGGGAACAGTTGGCGGCGATGCTGATGGCGATCTGCTGCCGAGGCATGGACGCGGGTGAAACTCGCGAGCTCACCCAGGGAATGCTGCATTCGGGCGAGGTATGGGATCTGGCGCGGGACTGTCCCGAGATCGTTGACAAACACTCCACCGGCGGCGTCGGCGACACCGTTTCCCTGATCCTCGCCCCGCTGCTCAGTGCCGTGGGTGTGCCGGTGGCGATGATGGCCGGGCAGGGCCTCGGCCACTCTCAGGGGACCCTCGACAAGCTCGATGCGGTCCCCGGTTTCGACAGTAGTCGGAACCGGCGGGAGACACTCGCTCTGGTCGATGCCTGCGGCGCGGCCATGATCGCCCAGACCGACGAGGTGGCGCCCGCGGACCGGACGTTGTACGCCCTCCGCGACGTTACGGCGACGGTGCCGTCTTTGCCACTCATCGTGGCCTCGATCATGTCCAAGAAGCTGGCTCTTGGCGCTGCTGCGTTGGTCCTGGACGTCAAGTGGGGGAGCGGCGCCTTCCGCAAGACCGTCGCTTCGGCCCTCGAGCTGGCGGCTGCGCTGCGGCAGGTGGCCCGCGACAGTGGTGTGCGGGCGCAGGCGCTGATCACCGACATGAACCAACCCCTCGGCCCCGCTCTGGGAACCGCCTGCGAGGTGCGTGAGGCCCTCGAGGTTCTCGAAGGTCGGGGCGACCAGATGCTGCGGGAGGTGAGCCTCCGCCTGTGCCGCGAGACGATGACCCTCGGCGGTGCCGAGCCCGCTTCGGCGGAGTCAATCTTGGCGACGGCCCTTGACGACGGTTCGGCGCGGGCGGCCTGGGATTCGATCGTCGTCGCCCACGGCGGGAATCCCGACCCCGAGCGCCTGGCCCGGCCGCGAAACCGGCGCGAGGTTCCGGCGCCGTCTGGTGGCAATGTCGTCGGCGTGGCGGCGGATGAGTTGGGCTGGGCGGCGGTGGAGGTCGGCGCCGGCCGGCGTCGGCTCGACGACGAGCTGGCTCACGGCGCCGGCATCCTGGTCCATGCTCGGATCGGAGACCGGGTGGAGGCCGGCCAACCCCTGGCAACCCTGCTGGTTGGCGAACGCCGGATCGACGAGGAAGCTCTCACCAAGCGGATTCTGGGGGCCTTCGAGATCGGTGCGGAGACGGTGGAGACGCCGCATCTGATCCTGGGGACCGTGGATGAGGTGGACCAGAATTAGGAATTCGGATCGCAATTCGCCGGGCGAATTGCAGGGAGTGTTGTGTTAGATTCCCCCCGACGGAGGACAGATGGCGGAACCTCAGCGGGCACTGGTCACCGGCGGCGCGGGCTTTCTCGGCTCGCACCTATGCGAGCGTTTGCTCGACGAGGGGCTCGAGGTGGTCTGTATGGACAACCTCATCACGGGTTCGCTCGACAACATCGAAGGACTCTTCGGGAGAGAGGGCTTCTGTTTCGTCAAGCATGACGTCACCGATTTCATCCACGTTCCCGGTTCCCTCGACTACATCCTCCACTTCGCGTCGCCCGCTTCGCCGATCGATTACCTCAAGCTGCCCATTCAGACGCTCAAAGTGGGCTCGCTGGGAACCCACAAGGCCCTCGGACTCGCCAAATCGAAGGGCGCCCGATTCCTCCTCGCCTCGACCTCGGAGACCTATGGCGATCCGCTGGTCCATCCGCAGCCCGAGAGCTACTGGGGCAACGTCAACCCGGTGGGACCGCGGGGGGTCTACGACGAGGCCAAACGGTTCGCCGAGGCGATCACCATGGCCTACCAGCGGCACCATGGGGTGGAGACCCGCATTGTTCGCATCTTCAACACCTACGGCCCGAGGATGCGAGCTGGTGACGGACGGGTGGTGCCGACGTTCATTTGCCAGGCCCTTGCCGGCAAGCCGTTGACCGCCTTCGGCGACGGCTCGCAGACCCGCTCCTTCTGCTACGTCTCCGATCTTATCGAGGGTATCTGGCGGCTGCTCCTGTCTGACTACGCTGAGCCGATGAACATTGGCAACCCGGGCGAGATGACCGTGCTCGAGTTTGCACGTGAGATCATCCGCATCACCGGGGCGGGCGCCGAGATCGTGTTCGAGCCATTGCCCGAGGACGACCCCAAGGTGCGTCAGCCCGACATCTCTCTTGCCCAGGAGGTCCTCGGGTGGGCGCCCACCGTCACGCTCGAAGAGGGGATTCGGAAGACGATCGAGTTCTTCGCTCGGTAATTCGAAATCCGGGATTTCGAATTACTGGCGCCCTTCGGGCGCGCTGACCGAACGCTTCGAGTCACCCGAACGCTCCCCCGCGTCGACAAATCCAAAATCCGAAATCGTTCCCATTTCCTCATTCCTTCCGGAGCGCTGCTTCGAGCACTTCCTCCGCCCGGCTCACGAAGAGGAAGCGCACGCGCTTGCGGGCGTTGGCCGGGAGATCGATCAGATCGCGTTCATTCTCCGCCGGCAGGAGCACCTCGTCGATGCCGGCGCGCAGCGCCGCGAGGACCTTCTCCTTGATCCCGCCGACCGGCAGCACGTCGCCGCGCAGGGTGATCTCCCCGGTCATGGCCAGATCGTGGCGGACCGGCCGGCCCGAGGCGGCGGAGACGATCGCCGCGAGGATGGTGACTCCGGCGGAGGGACCGTCTTTGCGGACCCCGCCGGCTGGCACGTGGACGTGGAGCGCATGGCGGGTGAACCAGGCCTTGTCGATGCCGTAGTCGGCCGCCTTAACTTTGGCGAGCGACAAGGCTGCGGAGGCCGACTCCTTCATCACCTCTCCAAGCGAGCCGGTGAGCTCGAGGGAGGGCTTGGCTTTGAGTGGGATGGCCTCGACGAGCAGGACATCGCCGCCCACCGGGGTGTAGGCGAGTCCGGTGGCGACGCCGACGCGGTCGCACTCCAGTGGACGGTCGGCGATGAAATGCGGCGGTCCGAGGAAGCGCTCGACCGAGGCGGGAGTGATGCGATGTACCGCCGGTCGGCCCTCGGCCACGGTCACAGCCACCTTGCGACAGACCGAGGCGATTTCCCGTTCGAGGTTACGGAGGCCGGCCTCGCGGGTGAAACCGGTGATCAGACGGCGCACCGCGGCGGTGGTGAACTGCAGGCCGTGGCCCTCGAGACCGTTCTCCTCGAGCTGGCGGGGAATCAGGTGGCGGCGGGCGATCTCGAGCTTCTCCTCTTCCGTGTAGCCGGAGAGTCGGATCACCTCCATGCGATCGAGGAAGGCCGGTTGGATGGTCTCGGTGACGTTGCCGGTGGCGATGAAGAGGACCTTGGAGAGGTCGTAGACGACGCCTAGATAATGGTCGCGGAAGCTGTCGTTCTGCTCGGGGTCGAGGACCTCGAGCAGCGCCGAGGACGGATCGCCGCGGACGTCGGCGCCGAGCTTGTCGACCTCGTCGAGCATGAAGACCGGGTTCGAGGTGCCGGCCTGGGAGAGACCCTGGATGATGCGTCCGGGCAGGGCGCCGACGTAGGTGCGGCGGTGGCCGCGGATCTCGGCCTCGTCGCGCACCCCTCCCAGGGACGAGCGCACGAACTCACGTCCGAGGGCGCGCGCGATGGAGCGGCCGAGCGAGGTTTTGCCGACGCCGGGGGGGCCCACGAAGCAGAGGATCGGGCCCTTGCTCTCGGGACGGAGCTGGCGGACGGCGAGGAACTCGAGGATGCGCTCCTTGACCTTTTCGAGGTTGAAATGATCCTCGTCGAGGATGGTCCGCGCGGCCGCGATATCGAGGTTGTCCTCGCTCACCCGGGCCCAGGGAAGGGCGGTCATCCAGTCGAGCCAGGTGCGTACCACCGACGACTCGGCGCTTTCCGGATGCATGGATCCCAACCGACGCAGCTGCCGATCCACCGCCTCTTTCGCCTCGTCGCTGAGACCCGCTTCCTCGGCCTTCTGCCGGTACTCGGCCATCTCGCGTTCGAGGTCGTCGACCTCGCCGAGCTCCTGCTGGATGGTCCGCAGCTGCTGGCGGAGAAAGAACTCGCGTTGGCTGCGGTCGATCTCGCCGCGGACCTGCGATGAGATCTTTTGCTGCATCTCGGCGAGGGCAATCTCACGCTCGAGGAGCTCATGAACCCGGTGGAGGCGCGGGAGCGCCTCGAGGGTTTCCAATACTTGCTGCGCATCGCCGATCTCGAGGCCGAGGTTCGAGGCGGCGAGATCGGCCAGTCGCAAGGGATCCTCGAGACTGGAGGCGATCAGCATCACCTCCGGCGAGATTTGCTTGCCCATCGTGCTGACCTGCTCCATGCCCTCCCTGATCGAACGTGCGATCGCCTCGACCTCGATGTCGGCGGGTCCGAGGGAAGGGTCCTCGAGTCGCTTCAGGCGAGCCTCGAGATAGGGCTCTGTGCGGGTGAAATAGTCCACCCGGGCTCGCGACAGACCCTGGACAAGAATCCGAATCGAGCCGTCCGGGAGCTTGAGCATGCGCATGATGACCGCGACGCAACCGGTCTGGTAGAGCTCTTCCGAGCTCGGGTTTTCGCTCATTGGGTCCTGCTGCGTGAGGAGCAGAATCAGGCGATTGCCGGCGAGGGCGGCGTCCACGGCGCGCATCGAGGCATCTCGGCCCACGGTCAGGGGAATGATGGTGTACGGAAAGAGCACCACATCACGAAGAGCCATCACCGGAAGCACGTCCGGAATGTGGACGGTTTCCAGAGGGTCGAACTCGGCGTCAGGCGTTTCGGGCTGGTCGGACATCGGCGCTCGATCCTCCGGGATTACTTGTCGCGCTGCAGGAGCAGCGTCTTGAGCTCGTCCATGAACTGACTGACGTCCTCGAAGCGGCGGTAGACGCTCGCGAAGCGCACGTAGGCGACCTGGTCGAGGCGCCTGAGCTTGTCGATGACCATGTTCCCGATCTCTTCGGTCGACATCTCACGAACCTCGCGTCCGGAGAGGGTGGTCTCGACCGTGTCGACGATGGTCAGCAGCTCTCGCCGTGGAACCGGGCGTTTCTCACAGGCCCGGAGAAGACCGTTGAGCAGTTTCTCCCGATCGAAACTCTCGCGGCGACCATCACGTTTAACGACCGTGGTCGGAAGCTCGTCCACCCGCTCGTAGGTGGTGAACCGCCGCGTGCAGCCGGCGCACTCTCGCCGCCGGCGGATCTCGGAGCCGTCGCGAACGTCGCGCGAGTCGATCACCCGGTTGTCCGGGTGGTTGCAAAACGGGCAGTTCATGGATTCTCCACCTCGGTGGACATGCCCTTCACCTCGCGGATGTTAAAGCCGAGCAGCGGCAGACACAGGAGACCGATGACGGTGATCGGGAGGAAACAGACGGCATGGTACGCGATGGCGATGGCGGTTGCCCGGTTGAGCTCGACCCCGAAAAACAACGTCAGGCCGACCTGAGTGGCCTTGTGGAAGCCCCCCATCCCTCCCGGAGTGGGGACCGCGAGCCCGACCACCGCCAGCGTGGTCAGCAGGAATGCCGCCCGCAGGGGCAAGTCGAGGTCGAAAGCGAGGAGGGTGACCCGCACCTGCCAGTAGATGACGTACCACATCACCAGCGAAGCGACCACCGTCACCAGCAGATTGCGAGGTCGCTGGAGGACGCGCAGGCCGTCCAAAAAGTGGTTGAGGAAGGTCGTCACCGGCCGACCCCAGCGGACGTTGATCCATACTGCCGGGCGGGTCAGTACCTCCACGAACCGGTCCTGGTAGCGGAACAGTCCCAGGAGTATCAGGGTGCCGACGAGCAGGCCGGCGCCGACGAGATAGCCGCTGAGCGAGAGGATCTCGAAGCTGCGGAGCGCCTGCTGGTTGAGCTCGGGCATCTCCGGCGGCCAGATGATGAACACCAGAAAGAACAACACCACCGTCCACACATCGAAGACACGCTCGGTGAGAATCGAAGCCAGGCCGGCGGAGGCGGGAATCCGGTCTCGGCGGGCGAGCAGGAGGGGGCGAATGATGTCGCCCATGCGCGCCGGCAGGAGGGTGCTGGATGCGTAACCCACCGCGGTCGTGATGACCACGCTGCTGTGGCGTACGCGACCGACCGGACGGAGGATGAACTGCCAGCGCATCGCCCGCAACCAGTAGGCGAGCAAGGCGAGGAATCCGGCCAAGGCGAGCAACGCGGGGTCGGCGCCGGCGATCGAGTTCCCCACCTTCGCCAGGTCCACATTCCACAGGAATACCGCCAGCAGCACGACCATCAAAGTTAGGGAGACCGCCACTCGGGCGGTTTTGTTCGCCATGGCTTCATAGAGTAGTACGGTGGGAGGTTGATCACAACAGGGAGCGCGTACAGAGCCGCGCACTCCATACCCACGAGCCACGGACGCCGTGAAAGGGAGCGCGGCGCTCCGGCGCCGCATCCCGCGCCAGGGCGCGCGCAGGCGACGAACTGTTGAATGCAACGCGACCTTCTGTCGTCGCGCTACCCGAGGGAGCCCCTGCAATTCGCCCGGCGAATTGCGTCCGGTCAGCGCGCTTTCCATGGCTTCGAATTCGCGCTTCTGGTAGGTGGTGCGACCTTCTGTCGTCGCGCTCTCCGACATCCCAAACCACCTCACCGTCCCCCCGCGCCGATAATTCCGAATTCCGAATTCCGAATTC
>JBGMRN010000017.1:19760-28758 GCA_048061535.1 Thermoanaerobaculales bacterium
AATTCCGAATTCCGAATTCCGAATTCTGTGGGCTATCATCTTTCCCATGTCCTCGACGACCGATCGTCCGCTCGTCAGCGTTCGTTCGCATCCGTGGTGCCGGTTGCACGAACCGGGTCTCGGGCACCCTGATGCCCCGGCACGCCTCGAGGTGGTGCTCGACGCGTTGTCGTCGTGCGCCGAGGGAAGGTGGGTGGTGGACCGAGAGAGCCCTCTGCCCTCGGAAGACGACATAATCGGCGCCCTCGCGTGGGTGCATGACCGGGCCTATATCGAGCGCGTCCGTGAGGCGTCGGAGGCCGGGGCCGACTGGCTCGACTCCCACGACTGCGGGGTCTCCGCCGGTACCTTCCGAGCTGCGATCGCGGCTGCCGGTCTGGGGCTGCAGGCGGGGCTCGACCTGGTCAATCGTCGGCTCCGGCGCGCCTTCGTGGTCGCCCGTCCGCCGGCACACCACGCGGGCCGGGACCGCGCCTCGGGCTATTGTTTTTTCAATTTCGTTGCGCTGGCGGCGGAGGTGGTGACCCGGAGCTGGGTGCGCCCGGTAGTGATCGCCGACTTCGGCGCCCTGCACGGCAACGGCACCCAGGACCATTTCTACGACCGCGGCGACGTCGGATATGTGTCGGTCCACCGTTTCTCCGGCTTCCCCGGAACCGGCGGCGCGGACGAGATCGGCGAGGGCGAGGGCATGGGGAAGACCCGGAACGTTCCTCTGGCGCCCGGGGCGGACGACGAGGTCTGTTGTGTCGCGTTCGAACGGGCCCTGGAGGAGATCTGTGGGCGCCTGCGGCCGGCCGCCATCCTGGTGTCGGCCGGGTTCGACGGTCTCGGTGACGATCCTCTCGGCGGGATGCATCTTTCGGTGGCCGGAATTGAGCGTCTGACTTCGACCGTGGTAGCCGCCGCGGATCGCTGGTCGGAAGGACATCTGCTTTCGTTTCTCGAGGGTGGATTCGATCTCGAAGCTCTGGCAAAATCTGCGCGCATTCATGTCGAGCAATTGGCTGCGACCTCGCGAGAAAATCCGCCGCTGGAATCACCCGATATTAAGTGATCCAGATCACGTGGGAAATGTGCCAACTGCCCGCAACTGAAGTGATTTGGTATGCCGAATCCCCTATTTCTTCAACCTTTATTTGACCGTGGACTTTGCTGTGGTATATCATGGGCTCGATCGCAAGTCTTTTTTTGGATCCGCGGTTCATAGGAGGAAACGCAATGCGCCATAAAGGAATCGTCGGAGCGTTGGTTCTGCTGACTCTCCTGCTGCCGGTTAGCGCCGTTGCCGAGACCATTTTTTGGCTCGATAGACCATCCGATGGCGCCACGGTATTCGGTCTCGTCGAGGTGAGCGGCTTTGTGCTCGATGACGGTCAGGAGTGCGGGCCGCAGTGGACCTGGGTCCAGTGTGATTGGGCCGATGCTTTGGTGAGCCGAATCGACCTCTACGTGGACGACGAGTACGTTGCCTCCGCCGATCTCAATCAGCCGCGTATCGACGTGCTCCAGGCCTACCCGTGGTACGCGGGAACCCCATACTACCGGCCCGGATTCAGCACGTCGTTTGATTCGCGCGAGATGTCGAATGGTCTCCATACCCTGTTCCTGCGCATCACCTTCAGCGACTCGACCGTGGAGGACTACGGGGCGCGGTCGTTCACCATCGACAACCTGATCAACCAGGCGCCGATCGGCGAGCTCGAGCTCCCGGGCCCCAACCAGCCGATGAACGGTGTGTTTCCGATCACCGGTTGGGCGCTCGATGACGAGTCGGTGGAATACGTCGAGATGATGGTCGACGGCCAGGCGGTCGGCAACGCCGTCCTCGGTGTGCACCGTCCCGACATCATGCATCGCTTTCCCAGCCACCCGGACGCCGAGTTTGCCGGATTCGTGCGCATGCTCAACACCTCGGGGCTGCCCAACGGAATCCACGTGATCGCGATCAGGGTGGTCGACAACGAAGGCGCCTCCAGAGTGATCGGCCGCCGCTTCGTGCAGACCTTCAACACCGGCTACAACATGCCGCCGTTCGGAGGCATCGATTGGCCGATTCCCAACCACGTGATGCTGGGCAAAGGCTGCAGGACCTTCGGGCAGCCGTGGTCCGGCATACCCTATGAGGATCCGGAGGTCGTCGAGTGGGTTACGGGGTGGGCGCTCGACATCGGCGCGCGCACCGATTTCGGCGGCGTTGGCTACGTGCAGCTACTGATCGACGGCAGCGTGATCTTCAATACCCACATCGACAGATTCTACTGGGACTTCCTGGGCCAGGACTTCAACATCTACGGGCTGCCGCGGATGGATATCCAGGAGCTGTTCGCGGGTGTGCCCAACTCGAAGCACAGCGGGTTTGCATTCCTGTTGGACATGAACGAGCTCATTCTCGGCAAGGGGTACTCGCAGGGCCTTCACTACCTCAAGATCCGGGCCGGCGATCTCGAGAACAATGTCACCGACATCGCCCAGATCCCGGTGATCTTCGACTGCAACGACGATCCTGACGACCCGTCCTTCGGCGACATCTACACACCGGCCCACATGGAGCTGGTGGCCGGAGTCGTGGAGATCACCGGCTTCGCTGTCGACGAGGTGCTGATCGACCACGTCGAGATCTGGGTCGACGGGACCTACATCGGCAACGCGGTCTACGGTTTCACCTCCCCAGAGGTCGTCGACCGCTATCCGTGGCTGCCGGTGAGCCTGACCCGTGAATCCGGTTACAGGTTCGACCTCGACACGGTGGCCAACAGCCTGGCCGACGGCCAGCACAGCCTTGTGGTGTGGACCGAGGACCGCTTCGGCGGCCGCAACATCATCGGCGAGCGCCTCTTCGTTCTCGACAACCAGAGCCCCTGACCGGGACTCCGACCGAAGTTCTAGACACCCCGCCTCGGCGGGGTGTCATGCTGATGCCAGTGGAGGATTGAGTGAGAGCGCTGTATTTCGAGGAGCATGGCGGCGTCGAAAACCTGAGAATCGGAGAGCGACCGCTGCCCGAACCCGGCGCGGGCGAGGTCAGGGTGCGGCTCCAAACCGCGGCTCTCAACCACCTCGACCTTTTCGTTCTCGAGGGCATGCCGGGAATCCCCATCGGCCTGCCCCATATCGGTGGCGCCGACGGCGCCGGCGTGGTGGAGGCGGTCGGTCCGGGTGTTGACGGTGTGGAAACCGGCATGGAGGTTGTCTTCGACCCCGGCCTGTCCTGTGGGCGCTGCGACTACTGCCGCCAGGGAGAGCAGAGCCTGTGCGTGCGCTTCGGCGTTCTCGGTGAGCACACCGATGGGACCTGCGCCGAGTCGGTGGTGGTGAGCGCGGACAGCCTGGCGCCGCGTCCGCCACACCTCTCGTGGGAGGAGTCCGCGGCCTTCGGTCTCACCTTCCTGACGGCATGGCGCATGCTGATCAACCGCGGCGGGCTACGTCCCGGGGAGGACGTTCTCATCCACGGCATCGGCGGCGGTGTGGCTCTGGCCTGCCTGCAGTTGGCCAAGGTAGTCGGAGCGCGGGTCCTGGTGACCTCGCGCTCGGAGGAGAAGCTCACCCGTGCCGTCGAGCTGGGCGCCGACGAAGCCGTTCCAGCCGGCGACGAGGTCGTTCGTGAGGTTCGCCGTCTGACCGGGAAGCGCGGGGTCGACGTGGTCGTGGACTCGGTTGGCGAGGCCACTTGGATGCAGTCTCTGAAAGCTGCCGCCAGGGGTGGACGCATCGTCACCTGCGGTTCGACCTCGGGTCCCAACCCGGCCGAGGAGATTCGTCTGATTTTTTGGAACCAGCTCAGCATCATCGGGTCCACGATGGGATCGCGGGAGGATTGGCGCCGGTTGGTGGCGACGTTGAACGCGCACGAGCTGCGGCCGGTGGTGGACGTGGTCATGCCGTTGAGCGAGGGGCGGGCGGCGTACGAACGCCTGGAACGTGCCAAGCAGTTTGGTAAGATCGTGTTGTCCATCGATGACTGACCCGCACTCACCGGATTTTGTTGCGACGGGGCGCAAGGTATAGTGTGTGTCCGCGCTCTCGCGAGATTTGGGAGAGAAGGCGTACCTGCGGCACGTCGAACGAGAAAGTCGAATAATTATAAACCCGCACTGTGCATCGTGACCCGTCGCAGGACTCTGGTGGGAAGTGCGGGTTGAGGCCAACCACCGGCTCGTCGCTGGAGGCTGGTGAGACATGCAGACCAACCTCCGATCCGACACCCGATGACCATGCAGCATAAGGCGATCGACTCCGTGGGATTCCCAACGACCGAGATTCTCGAGCCAAGAGTACTGAGCCGGCCAGAGCACAGATTGTCTCGACGAGACCTTTCGCCGGAGGCGATCAAGGTCCTTTACCGGCTGCACCGCTCGGGTTATCAGGCATTCCTGGTGGGCGGCAGCGTACGAGACATCCTGCTCGGACGGCGTCCGAAGGACTTCGACGTGGCCACCAACGCCCGTCCTCAGGAGATCCGGCGCCTTTTCAGAAACTCCCGCATCATCGGCCGGCGCTTCCGCCTCGTCCACGTTTTCTTCCGTGGCGAAATCATCGAGGTGGCGACTTTTCGGGCCAGTCCGGAACCTCCCGAGAGTCCTGATGACTGGGAGGAAGCGGTGGAGGAAGCCGCGGAGGAAGCCGCCGAGGAAGAGGTGGCCGATGCGCCGCCTCTGCGCCACGAAGAGGACGTCTACGGCACTCCCGCCGAGGATGCCCGGAGGCGCGATTTTACGGTGAACGCCATCTTTTACAACATCGCCGACTTTTCGATCATCGATCACGTCGGCGGCATCAACGATCTGGAGGCGCGGGTAATCCGGACGATCGGAGATCCCGATCAACGTTTCGAGGAAGACCCGGTACGCATGATGCGTGCCCTCGAGTATGCTGTCCGCCTCGATTTCGAGGTTGAGGAACGGACGACGAATGCCATCGATCGCCAACATGCGCTGATCGCCGAGGCATCGGCGCCGCGGCTGACCTACGAGCTCCTCGAGAGCCTACGCTCGGGGGTTGCTGCCGGGATATTCAAGGTCTGGGAGAAGGCGGGCTTGTTCGCGGATGCGTTTCCGGATCTTCCGAACGAGCGACAGAGGACCTGGAGGATCCTGGATACGGTGGACTCGGAGGTCGCCTCCGGGCAGCACTTCACCGACGCGTCGCTGCTCGGAGGGCTCTATCTTCCCCGCTTCTTCGAGCTCGTCAAGGCGTGTTCAGCGGCCAACGGTCGCGTCAGCAACGACGAGTTGCTGGCAGAGCTGCGCGACCTGATGGCGCCCGCCGGGGCGAGCATGCATCTTTCCAACCAGACCTTGCACCTGATGCAGCAGGGGTTGTTCACCCTGACCAAGATGCGGCAGGCGCCGGAGCGGGGACGCCAGGTTGTGAAGCTCGCACGCCAGGAGTACTTTCGGGTGGCGTGGGACCTCCATGGGTTCGCAGTCGCCCTTGGCCTGGTTTCCAAAGAGGCCCGCAGCGGCTGGAAGAAAGCACTTGACCGGGTGGGAAAAGAAGCTCGGCCCGAGCAGCCGGTCAACGCGGCCGAGCATCAGGAACGACGCCCACGTCGCCGTCCGCGCCGGAGGAGGAGGCGTTGACGACTCCACATCAGCGTTCACTTCAGAGTGCCGTCACGCGGGTGGAGGAGCTTCGGCGCCTGTTGCGTTACCACGACCGCAGATACTACGTGCTCGCAGAGCCGGAGATATCCGACTTCGACTACGATCAACTTTTCGCGGAGCTGGTGGCCCTCGAGGAAGAATACCCGGAGTTGGCCTCCCCCACATCGCCGACCCGGCGCGTGGGAGGTGAGCCGCTTCCCGGGCTCGATCAGGTGGAGCACGCTCTGCCGATGCTCTCGCTCGACAACAGCTACTCCAAGGACGAGCTGCGTGCGTGGCACGAACGCATCTGCCGCGAGCTCGGGCGCGAACCGGATGGGTTGGCCGCAGAGCTCAAGATCGACGGTGTTTCGATCTCCCTGGTTTACGTTGACGGTCGCCTGGTCCGGGCCGTGACCCGGGGGGATGGCCTGGTAGGGGAGGATGTCACCGCCAACGCACGCACCATTCGCCAGCTGCCCTTGGAGGTTGACGGGCTGCCGACGATGGTGGAGATCCGAGGCGAGGTCTACCTGCCGCGAAGTGTTTTCTCCGAGCTCAACCGCCGGCGTCGAGCGGCCGGGGAGCGCGAGTTCGCCAACCCCCGCAATGCCGCCGCAGGCGCGATCAGACTCCTCGATCCGCGCCAGGCGTCACGGCGCCGACTCGCTCTGTGGTGCTACCAGGTGGCGCGCGCGGAAGGGCACGAGGTCGACAGCCACGTGGAGGCGCTGCGGTGGATCGATGGGCTGGGATTCCCCGTGAGCCCCGGCTTGGAGCGGTGCGCCGACCTGGCCGAGGTCGAGGCATTCATCGACCGCTGGGAGAAGCGCCGCGGAGAGCTCGACTACGACACCGACGGCATTGTCGTCAAGCTGGACAACCCCGACGAGCGCGCCGAGCTGGGCGCCACCGCCCGCTCCGTGCGCTGGGCAATCGCGTTCAAGTTTCCTCCCGAGGGCCGGACGACCAAAATCGAGGACATCATCGTCCAGGTTGGACGTACCGGCGTGCTGACTCCGGTGGCGGTTCTCGAGCCTGTCGGTCTGGGAGGGTCCACCGTAGCGCGCGCCACCCTCCACAACTTCGACGAGGTGGCGCGCCTGGACGTTCGCGTCGGAGATACCGTTTGGGTGGTCAAGGGCGGCGAGGTGATTCCCAAGGTGGTGGGGGTGGTCACTGCGAAGCGTCCCGATGGAGCCGAGCCGGTCGCGGCGCCGACACGTTGCCCTGCGTGCAGGACGCCGGTCGAGCGGGAGGAAATGGAGGTGGCCCTGCGCTGCCCCAACCCGGCATGCCCGGCGGTAGTCGGCGCTCGCCTGCGCCACTTCGTGTCGCGCGGCGCAATGGAGATCGAAGGTCTCGGAGGTCGTTCGCTCGAACAACTGCTGGCGGCCGGCCTGGTAAAGGATGAAGCATCGCTCTGGGACCTCGAGGCGGAGGAGCTCGCCGAGCTTCCCGGGTGGGGCGAGATCTCGGCGGCCAACCTGGTTCGCGAGCTCGACGAGGCCCGGGGCCGTCCCCTCCACCGATTGCTCTTTGGGCTCGGTATCCCCCACGTCGGCGAGCGGGCCGCAAAGCTCCTGGCCGGTCGGTTCGGGAGCCTCAGAGGGCTGGCGGAGGCGGAGGTCGAGGATTTCGAGAGTATCGACGGCGTCGGACCGGTGATTGCGGGTTCGGTGCGGCGGTGGCTGGCCGACCCACGCAACCGACAGACCATCGACCGGCTTGCAGCGCGAGGAATCGATCCTCATGATGAGGTTGTTGATCAGGAGGGTGAGGCCGTGCTGGGGGGCCTGGTCTTTGTGGTCACCGGTTCGTTGAGCCGACCTCGGCGCGAGATCAAAGAACGGCTGGAGCAGTTGGGGGCGACGGTGGCGAGCTCGGTTTCCCGGCGGACCTCGTACCTCGTGGCCGGCGTCGATGCGGGGAGTAAACTGACCAGGGCTCGCGAGCTGGGGGTGGAAGTCCTCGACGAGACCGGGTTGGAAGATCTGCTGGAGTCTTTGGGAGGCGCGACCTGATGCCTGAGGTGATTTTTCTGGTGGATGACGACGACGGGTCACGCGAGGCGATGACCCGGACGCTCGAACGTGTCGGCTACACCATGTGTTCGTTTCCGTCCGCCGAGGAGGCCCTCGAGCGCCTGCGAGCTGGTGATCCAGTGGATGTGATCGTCTCGGATGTGCGCATGCCGGGCATGGACGGCTACGAGTTTCTCCGCGAGGTGCGCGCCGAGTTCCCCCGCCTTCCCTTTCTGTTGGTGACCGCGTTCGCGGAGGTCGAGGAAGCGGTGGCGGCGCTGCAAGAGGGCGCCGACGACTACCTCACCAAGCCGGTAAAGATGCAGGAACTGCGCCAGCGGGTGCAGCTGCACCTCGAGCGAAGGGTGCTTTCGGACGAGAACCGGCGGCTCCGCCAGCGCCTGGAGAAGAGCTTCGGGTTCGAGGGAATCGTCGGCCACTCCCGGGCGATGGAGGAGCTTCTCGACCGTCTCCGGGTTGCGGCGCCGACCCGGTCGACCGTGCTCATCATCGGAGAGTCGGGAACCGGCAAAGAGCTGGTGGCCAATGCTCTCCACCAGAACTCGCCGCGTGCGGACGGACCGTTCGTGGCCATCAACTGTGGTGCGATTCCCGGCGAGATCCTCGAGTCCGAGCTCTTCGGTCATGAAAAGGGGGCCTTCACCGGCGCCCATCAGCGTCGCATCGGGCTGATCGAACGGGCCTCGGGCGGAACCCTCTTTCTCGACGAGATCTCCGAGCTGTCGCCCGACCTGCAGGTCAAGCTCTTACGGGTGCTCGAGGAGCGCCGGATCATGCGGGTTGGCGGCGCCACTCAAATTTCCACGGATTTTCGCCTCGTCGCCGCAACCAACCGCGATCTCGAGGCGTGGGTCGCCGACGGCCGTTTCCGTCAGGACCTCTACTATCGGCTCAAGGTCGTGACCCTCAGCATCCCGCCCCTCCGCGACCGGGCGGGCGATATCCCACTCTTCGTCCAGCACTTTCTCGAGCTCTTCAACCGGGAACTGGAACGCGACGTGCGCGGCGTCCACCATGCCGTGCTGACGGCCCTCAAACGGCACCCGTGGCCCGGAAACGTGCGCGAGCTGCGCAACCTCGTCGAGTCGTTGGTTCTCTTTGCCCGGGGCGAGGAGATCAGTTTCGAGGAGCTGCCGCCGGAGTATCGGCTCTCGTCAGCGCCGCCGGTGGCCGAGACGAGCGGCGAGTGGCGACCGCGTCCGATGGCGGAGATCGAGCGCGAGAACATTCTGCGCGCCGTCGCCTTCACCAACGGACACCGGGCGCGGGCGGCCGATCTGCTCGAGATCGGGCTCCGTACCCTCCAGCGCAAGCTCAAGGAGTACGGGGAGATCAGCTCGAGAGACGAGGGAGATGCTGGGGCCG
>JBGMRN010000018.1:0-28692 GCA_048061535.1 Thermoanaerobaculales bacterium
GCCCTCTGGAGATCGTGCTAACCTCGGGTGGCGCGAAAGGAAATTCCTATCCCTCCACTAACGCAGACGGGAAATTCAACCACTTGGATATACGACAAAGGCAGCGGCTGTGTGTTTCAATCGACGTTCATACCACTCTGTTGGGCAAACCCTTAAACGAACCCACCTGTGCTGCCCCCCACCCACTGGTTTGTACTGTACTGTAATAACTCTCTGGGTACGATCGGAGAAACCATTCTCTGGACGCACGTCACAGGCGGCTATAACAACTGGGACTTTGGGTTGCCCAACCTTGAGACGTGGGTGATTCACGACGTTCAAATCAATATAGCGGGCCGTTTGGCAACATTCAGTCTGGCTGACTTTGACGGTGGTGAGGCGGCCAGTATCATCTTTGGGATCGGCGAAACCTCGGTCCGCAACTTGGGATGTGAGTAATTTGCCGAACTCTGGTCGTCTCATGCTGCCGCTCGCGGGATGGATGGTGGGCGGGTGCCTGACGGCGGTTGGGATGATGGCCTATCTTCCAGGCGGTGTTGTTGTCGGGGCTCTGGTTGGTGCTCTCGGCTGGGTGGTAGCTGGACTGAGTTGGTCGTGGGCGTTGAGCGAAGGCCACACCCAATGGCGGGTTCGGCGGGTTCTGAAAATCAGCGCCTCCTGGGTCGTGGCATATCTGGTTGCGGCGTGTGTCGTCTGGTGGTTGAGCGTGACTGAGGTGATCTTTGTGCCCCTGGGGTGGTTCCTGGGTTTCACGTTGGGCGGGGCGATCGCAGGCTTCCTCACGGGCCTGGCGCTGAAAATGCGGCCGCCTCGGGCGTGCGCTCTGGCTATGGTGTCGGCCGCGGCGCTCGGAACGGCTGCGTATCCAGGGGTCCTCGCCGGCTATTTCATAATGCCGTTTTCGAAAATTTTCATGGGGAGTGTTTTGGGAGTGGGTTTCGCCGTCACCCTTGGTTGGGCGGCAGGTGGGGCGGTCGCAGGGGCGATTGCGGGGCTCATTGTCGCACTCCCCTTCACGTTGACCCGGGTCCGCGAGTCGTTTCTACAGGACGGTTGAACGTGAATGTGAAAAATCGCCCGTTTCCCATATTCGTATTCTCACCGCCCACAGCCAGCGGCGGTCGTGACTGCGTTTGACCGCGTTTGACCGCGTCGGTGCCACCCATTAGAAGGAATGTGTCAAGTAGGTAGAGCTTTCCTAAACGGGTGCCGCGTGCGCCCGATCTAGGTGTTATTGAGTTTTCGATCTCATCGAGCCGTCGGCGTCGCAGCAGATGTCGGCGGCGTTCTCGGGGTTCGGAAGCTCCCGACCCATCCCCTGATGCTTGTGGATCGCGGCGGTCACCGAAGCGGGTCGCCCGAGGATGGCGACGAGGCCGAGAGCCACCAGCAGCACCGCGGTGAGTGCGGGCACGTGCCGCCGCAGAGGTGCGCTCAGGAGCTGTGCGCCGAGACCCACGGCGAGCAGGGCCGGCACGGCGCCCGCCCAGAATGCGGTCATGACGGCGGTCCCCTTCAGGGCGCTTCCGGTACCCGCCGCGGTGACCACAAAGGCCCACAGCCAACCGCAGGGTAGGAAGCCCGAGAGCAGGCCGACCATCGCGGCGCGGATCAGGGGCGGCTTGCCGCTGACCAGCGAGAAGCCGCGCCGCAGCAGCGCCGCGATCTTGGAGCTGCCAGTGCGGTGGCGGAAGATGCGGATGCCGCGGAGCTGGAGGAGGGCGAGCACGCCCCACAGGATCATCGTCGCGCCGGCGACGATGCCCGCAACACGTTGCACACCGGCGAGCGACCCGGCCACGTCGAGGGCCGCGCCGACCGCGCCGGCGGCGAGTCCGAAGGCGGCGTAGGTCAGGAGGCGGCCGCCCGAGTACGCCGCGTGGCTGAGTAGGCGGCGCGCGCCGGCGGTACCGTCCGCACCCGAGTAAAAGGCCACGAACGGACCGCACATGCCTATGCAGTGGAGGCTGCCGACCAGGCTCGCGGCGAGGACGGTGAGGAGGAGGGCGGTCATTGGAGCTGCGCTCCAAGTTTTGATTTTTTATTTTTTGGTTGCCCGCGGCCTCCGGCCGCGGCGTCCCCCCACCGCCATCGGGTGGCCGCTCGCCGGCGATCCCCGGCTGCGGCCACATCCGCTGCCGTCGGCGGGTGTTGAGTATTTCCCGCTCCGGAGATGGGTTGCTGACTTCGAGGCGATCTTCTGGCATCGCGGTTGGGCGCGGGCAACAGGCTCAAGTCACCCGACGGTCTCCGCGCGCCGATAATTCCGCAATCCGAAATCCGAAATCCGAAATTCCGTGTGCTCACCTGCTCGGCTCCACGAACAAGTGCGGTGTCGCGGTGTGGGTGAATCGGTCCTTGCCTCGGGTGACGGTGAACCGTAGCTCCCAGCGTCCATTGTGCTTCATGGGCAGGGCCGCGCGGTAGATTCCGTCTCCTGCCGCCTCGAGACGAGCGCGGAGGATGTGGCCGGCGTTCGCGTTGTGAAAGGCCTCCACCGACACCGTGGCGCCGTCGATCGGGGCGCCGTGAGCATCGTGAAGCCGCGCCTCGAGGGTCGCGTCCTCGCCCGGCGTTGCGGGTGGGAATGCCGCGAACCCGAGCTTCCATCCGAGGTCGGAGTTGGTCGCATCCTGGGCCCGCTTGCTGTCCCAGGCGAGCGCCTTGGCGTAGTAGTTCTCCTCGATGGCGTGGGAAGGGTTGGAGGAGGTCAGGTAGGCCACCAGGAGCAAGCCGACGGCGTGGACGGCGAGGGCGCCGCCGATGATCATTGGAATGACGACTTTGGCCTTCATGGCCCGGTGCCTCCGGAACCACCTGCAGGTCCGAGGAGCCGGTGCTGCAGTTTTCTCGAAAAATCGACGCCGTCACTGACCGTCAGGGTGGTGGCGGCCTCGCCGTCGGCGAAAACCGTGCGCGGCGCGGTGATGAAGGCGGCGGTCATCTCGGTCTCGCCGGGGGCGACCGTCAGGGGGTTCTCGGGAGCGATCAGGTTCAGGCCACCGCCGGTGTCCAGCTCGATGAGATAGGAACGCTCCTCCTCGGAGCGGTTGGCGATCTTGATCCGGATCTGGTTCGAGACCTCGCCGGACGGCAGGACGGAGAATGGTGCGCCGAGCCCTCGCAGTAGGGTGACGTCGGCGGAGCTCTTGCCGGCGAGGGAGAAGACCAGGGCGCCGAACATCACCGCCAGGATCGCCGAGTACACAACCAGCCGCGGACGCAGGAAGGTGCGTTTGCCGGTCTCGAGCTCGGCCTTCGAGGTATAGCGGATCAGGCCCTGGGGAAGGCCGACGCGGTCCATGACGGTGTCGCAGGCGTCGATGCACTGGGTGCAGTGGATGCACTCCATCTGCAGCCCGTCGCGGATGTCGATGCCGGTCGGACAGGTGTTGACGCAGAGCCGGCAATCGATGCAGTCGCCGTTGATCCGCTCCTCGTTCTTGCGCCAACGGGCGCGGGGCTCGCCGCGTCCCGAGTCGTAGCCGACGATCAGCGACTGGCGGTCGAGGAGCACCGACTGGAAACGGCCGTAGGGACAGGCGACGATGCAGGTCTGCTCCCGGAACCACGCGAAGTCGACGAACATCAGCACGGTGGTTCCGAGCATGAGTAGAAAGGCGCCGAAATGCTCGGAAGGCGACTGGATCACCCAACTCAACAGCCGGTCCCAACCCACGAAGTAGGCGAGGAAGGTGTTCCCGAGGAAGGCCGAGATGACGAAGAAGACGATGAGCTTGAGGATGCGCCGGCCGTCCGGTCCCTCGGCGTCGAGCCGCATCTGGCGGGTGCGGCCACCCTCGATCCAGTTCTCGACCGGCCGGTAGAGGAACTCCATGTAGACCGTCTGCGGGCAGGCCCACCCACACCACACGCGGCCGAACACCGCGGTCATCAGGAAGATTCCGACGAAGATGCTGAACAGCATCAGCATCAGCAGAAAGGTGTCGGTGGGCAGAAAGGTGGCGCCGAAGAAGGTGAACTCGCGGCGGGGCACGTCGAGCAGGATCAGCGGCTTGCCGCCGAGCTTGAGGATCGGGATCAGGGTGAAGGTGATGATCAGGCCCCAGGCGGTGAGGAGGCGGCGGCGATAGTGGCGGCCCTTCGACAGCTTGGGTCGGATCCAGCGCCGCGTCCCGTCGAGGTTGAGGGTGGAGAGCACCTGCTCCTGGGCCTGGGGGGCGTTCGATGTGACGGTCACGGCTTCCTTCACGGGACCGTGGCGACGGCCTCGGTCTCTGATTCGGTCTCGTCAGTCTCATCGGCGGTTGCAGGGGTGCCCTCCGCAGGCGCGGGAGGTCGGCGGGTGAGGCGTTCGCCCTGGGGCGGTTTCGGGTTCGGCGGCTCGTTTCCGAGCAAGCTGCCGACGTAGGAGGAGATCGTCATCAGCTCCGCCGGCTTGAGCTGGCGCTCCCACGCGAGCATCCCCTTGGACGGGACTCCCTCGCGCACCGTCCGGTAGATGTCCAGGAGCTGGCCGCCGTGAATCCAGTACTCGTCGGTGAGGTTGGGGCCGATGCCGCCCTCGCCGAACATACCGTGGCAGGTGGCGCACTTCGCCTGGAAGACCTTCTTGCCGCCGTTCATCATGCTCGAGTCGGCCATGAGATCGACCAGCGTCCCCTCGCTGATCTCACCGAGGGCCAGAAGCTGTTCCGCCTGCCTGTCGAAGTAGGCGATCATCTCCGCGTCGTAGCGCTCGGTGGCGAGCATGCCGCCTCCGAAGTGGAAGTAGAGGATGTAGATAGGAGTGAAGAGGATGGTCGCCCAGAAAATGGCCAGCCACCACCGCGGCAGCGGATTGTCGTACTCCTGGATGCCGTCGTAGCTGTGGTCCAGGATCTGATCCTGGTTTAGCCCGCATTTCTCATCAATCTCCTGCTGCGGAGCACGATATGCCGCACTCTGCCGTGTTTTTCTCAACTTGCCCTCCTCAACGTAGTGTGGACTACGCCTGCGGCGGTCAAGTTAAGAAAAACCCGACATAGCAATACATCTCGTGCCCCTCGCGACGAACATTGGTGAGAAGTGCGGGCCAGGGCCTCCGGTGCGCCTTCGAGGTTTTCGGTGCTCACGAGAGGCTTCCTCCTTTCGTGATCGGGGCGTTGTCGTCCTCGAGAGGAAGCCCGCGGAGGTGCTCGTAGGAGAGCTTCTTGCGGACCACGAACACCCAGACGACGATGGCCGAGAAGGTGATGAAGCAGAGGATCAGCGCAAGCTCGGCCCACGAGCTGAGACCGGCGGCGCTCATGATGTCGGACAGGCTCATGATGCCCCCGCCGGAATCGCCGCCTCCTCGGCCGCGATGTTTTCCTCACCCGGCCCGACCTCCTCCTCGATCGCGACCGGCGCGGGTTTGTTGATGTCGGTGCCGAGACGCTGGAGATAGGCGATGAGGGCGACGATCTGTTTGTTCTCGAGGTTCGCAGGCCCGCCCTGTTTCACGATTTCGGCGGCGATGGCCGATGCCTGGCCGCGTGCCGTAGCGAGTCCGTTCGAGATCTCCTCATCGGTATATGGCACGCCGACCAGGCGGTGGGCGTTCATAACCGGTTGGATCATGTCGAAGTCGAGGTTCTTGGTCAACATCCATGGGTAAGCCGGCATGATCGAACCCGCGGTGATGGCCCGCGGATCGTCCATGTGGCGGACGTGCCACAGATGGGGGTACTTGTCGCCGACCCGCTGCAGGTCGGGACCGATCCGCCGCGAACCCCATTGGAAGGGGTGGTCATAGACGAACTCGCCGGGCTTGGAGTACTCGCCGTAGCGTTCAGTCTCGGCGCGGATCGGGCGGATCATCTGCGAGTGGCAGTTGTAGCAGCCCTCCGAGACGTAGATGTCGCGCCCGGCCAGCTCCAGGGGGGTGTAGGGCGTCACCGACGCGATGGTGGGGACGTTGGACTTGATCAGGAACGTCGGGATGATCTCGAAGAGCGAGGCGACCACCACCGTGATCGTGACCGCGATCGTGAACTTCACGGGCAGGCGCTCCCAGCGGCGGTGCCAGGAGGTGCTGAAGAAACGCTCGAGCTTGTAGGCCACGTTGGCGACGTGGACTTTGTCGGCGTGCAACGGCGAGACCGGCTCGGGGTGATCGACGTAGTGCTTGGCCAGCGCGGGCGCCTCGTGGATCGGCGTCGCGTAGACAGCGGGGCGGTTGCGCCACGTCATGAGGAGGTTCACGCCCAGCATGAGGGTCCCCGCGAGGTAGGCGAGGCCGCCGATCACCCGCACCCAGTACATCGGGATCAGGCGCATCGTGGTCTCGACGAAATCGCCGTACTTGAGGTAGCCCTCGGCGTCGAAGGCAAGCCACATCAACCCCTGGGTGAGCCCGGCGGCGTAGATGGCGACGATGTAGAGCAGAATTCCGATGGTGCCGACCCAAAAATGAGCTTCCGCCAGCCCGCGGCTCCACAGCTCGGTCTGGAAGATCCTCGGCAACAGCCAGTAGATCATTCCGAAGATGAGAAAACCGACCCAGCCGAGAGCCCCGGCGTGGACGTGGGCGATGGTCCAGTCGGTGTAGTGGGAGAGGATGTTTACCGATTTGATCGCCAGCAGCGGGCCCTCGAAGGTGGCCATGCCGTAGAAGGTTACGGCGGCCACGAAGAACTTGAGCACCGGGTCCGTGGCGACCTTGTCCCAGGCGCCGCGCAGGGTCAGGAGGCCGTTGAGCATTCCGCCCCAGGAGGGCATCCACAACATCAATGAGAAGACCATGCCCAGGGTCGATGCCCAGGCCGGAAGCGCCGTGTAGTGGAGGTGATGCGGCCCGGCCCAGATGTAGAGGAAGACCAGCGACCAAAAGTGGATGATCGACAGGCGGTAGGAATAGACCGGTCTGTTCGCTGCCTTGGGCAGGAAGTAGTACATGATACCGAGGAATGGCGTGGTGAGCAGGAAGCCCACCGCGTTGTGCCCGTACCACCACTGCATGAAGGCGTCCTGGACCCCGGCGTAGATCGGATAGCTGCGCCACAGCCCGGCCGGCACCGCGAGGTTGTTGAAGACATGGAGCAAGGTGATGGTGACGATGGTCGCGATGTAGAACCAGATGGCGACGTAAATGTGGCGCTCCCGGCGCCTGGCGATGGTGCCGAAGACGTTGACCGCGAAGACGATCCAGATCACCGCGATGGCGATGTCGATGGGCCACTGGAGCTCGGCGTACTCCTTGCTCTGGGTGATGCCGAGGGGCAGGGTGACGGCGGCTGCGACGATGATCAACTGCCAGCCCCAGAAGTGGACCGCGCTCAGCGCCTTGGAGAACATCGGCGTTTTCAAAAGGCGCTGCATCGAGTAGTAGACCCCGGCGAAGATGGCGTTGCCGGCGAAGGCGAAGATGACGGCGTTGGTGTGGAGCGGGCGCAGGCGGCCGAAGCTCAGCCACGGCAGCTCGAAGTTGAACACCGGCGCGGCCAGCTGCAGAGCCACAACCACGCCAACCAGCATGCCGACGACTCCCCAGATGAAGGTCATCAGCGTGAAGCGACGAACGATGGCGTCGTCGTAGGTGAATCTCTCGATCTGGACGGTCATCAAGCTCCTCCACGAGGTTGGGTTGACATGAAAACGGCTCTCTCCGGGAGGCCTCAACTTCCCGTCTTGGACACCCCGGGAACCGTTCCTCCGAGAGCGTACCATGCGAACCAGAACGCATACCGGACCGCGGTCGGCCGATCGGTCTCGGCGAGGGATTCCACCTCGACCACACCCGGATCGAGCCGAAAACGGAGGCGCAGCTCAAGCGCCGCCACCTCGACCTCCACCTCACCTGCATCGGCGCCTGCCGCCTCGGCGAGATGGGACAGGGCGAAGACCTTCTCCCCGTTTTCGGTGGTGATCACCACAACCCTGTCCTTGAGCCGCAGATCGCTCGCGGGAGGCAACGGCGCCACCGGGAAACGCAGCAGATCGGAGCCGAAGTAGGAGTGATACGGGTCCCGGCGGTAGATTCTCCCGAGATCGGGCTGTGGTTCGAGGACCCGGGTTTCAGGGTGGCGCCTGCGCCACGCGGCCCAGGTCGTGAGGGAAGCGACCCGGAGCGGGAGGGGGGACTGGTTCTCCGGGTCGGGTCCGGCCACGGCCCGCCCGTCGAGCTGGGTCCACAGAGCCGAGGCGGCGGGGCCGATATTCCGGTCGTAGAGCAGGGTGTTGGAGTTGTAGAGCAGGCCGGAGACTCCGAGGTCGACGACCTGTCCGCCGACGTCCCGCGAGAAGACAACCACGCTGTCGCACAGCGGGCTGTAAGTGACGGCGATGGGTTCTCCGCCGACGACGTCGTTCACCACCTCGTGCCAGCGCATGAGGCGCAAGGGGTAGGCGCGGGCCTGGCCGCCGAGAGCGACTCCCACGATTCGGTCGTCGGGGACCAGGAGCTTCCCGCGCTCTTCCCGGTTACGGCGATCGACCTCGGCGGGATCGACGGTGGCGGGCTCGCTCAGGACTCGGACGCCGTCGCGCGCCATGGCGGCGACCACCAGCTCGCGGGGAACGAGGAGGCCGGAAAGATCGAATGACGCGGTGATCCGATTCCGGGGACGATCCTCGAGGAGAGGCGCGAGCATGACCGCAGCCACGGCGATGGTCAGGACGACCGCTGCCGCCGCCACCCACCAGCCGGAGCGTGCGATGGCTGGAGCTCTCATGGTTCAGGAGGTCGGTTGGCCCGGTTGGAAGGCCGACGGGGCAACCGGGGTGGGAGGGGTGGCGACCGCCGCGACCGGGTGGCGACCCGGGAATCCTCCAGCGGTCGCCCGGTCGTTCATGTCGATGACCATCAAACCGAGCACGACCGGGAGGTAGAGAATGCTGGCGAGGAAAAGGCGGCGTGCCGCGGCCTCGCTGCGCGCGCGCAGGAAGACCCAGCCAAGCACGAGAAACGCGAGCCCTGCGACCTGTGATGCGAGCATGAAGGCGCCGCCGGTGATCCCGACCACGCTCAGGGCGGCCGTGATCGGGAGCAGCGCCGCGGCGTAAACGAAGGCCAGCCGGCCGGTGACCAGCCCCTCGGGGTCGACCGCCGGCAGCATGCGGAATCCGCCGCGAGCGTAGTCTTCACGGTAGAGCCATGCGAGGGCCAGGAAGTGCGGCGTCTGCCAAACGAAGAGGATTCCGCCGAGGATCCAGGCGCCCGCGTCGAGGCGGCCGGTCGCCGCCGCCCAGCCCATCATCGGTGGGACCGCTCCACACACGGCGCCGACGACGGTGTTCAGCGGCGTATGGACCTTGAGGGGGGTGTAGACGAGGACATAGATCAGAATGACCAGCAGCGAGAGCAGGGTGGTGAGCGGATTCGTGCCGAGGGCGAGAATCAACAACCCGGCCATCGCGGTGACGATTCCCATGACTGCCGCTTGGCGGCGGCTCACCCGGCCCGCGGGGAGCGGGCGATTCCGGGTGCGCAGCATCAGGCGGTCGCGCTCGACCTCCCACCACTGGTTGAGAATATTGGCGCCGAAGGCGCTCAGCGCAGTGCCGAACACAGTCCAAAACAGGACCCACATCGATGGGTTCCCGCGCGCTCCGAGCACGTAGCCGACGAGGGTGGTGAGAACCACCAGCGCCCCCAGGCGGGCCTTGGCCAGCTCGAGGTAGTCCGAGACCGCAGCGCGAACCGATCGTCTCTTAGACCCATCGTGACCCGGGTCTCCAGCCGAGATCCGATCCCCTGCATCGCTGCGCCTCGCGGCGCTTGCCACGCGGGGTGGTGAGGAGTGCGGACCAGGTTTCATCTTTTTCTTTTCCTTGCGGTCTTCCCGTTACCGCCCGATGAATATTTTGCTCTGATCTGCGATGATTGGCGACCGATGCCGAAAAGTATAACCGACGCTGCTGCCGTCATATTCGCTTGGAGGAAGACCATGTCGCCCTCGCTACAGAATCTGGTGAGATATGCAGGCCAATAACAGTCTTGGTCGCTCCTACCTACTGCCCTTGAGTTTCGCCATGACCGTCTCCATGTGGGCCGCGGCCTACCTCTGCCGGTTGCCGGCGGTGATGGCCCCGAGCTGGGTGGTGCTCGCGATGATGCTGGCGGCAGTTGCTGTGTGGGGTTGGCTCACTGGAAACCGGGTCGACGGCAGTTGGCGGTCCGGCGTCTACGTGGGCGCCGTCGCCGCGGTTCTCAACATGCTCATCCTCGGCAGCCTCCTGAGATCGGCGGAGGGGGGCGGGCTGGTCCCGTCGGCGCTGTGGTGGATTCCCGGTTCGATCCTCGCGGTGGCCGTCGTCGCCGGCGGATTCGCGGCGGTGGCGAGTGCCCCGGGGGAACGCTCCGTCCCCGCCGACTGGACCGCGCTCTTTTCCAAGGTGGCGGTTGCGGCGACCTTCCTGCTGGTGGTCGCCGGCGGACTGGTGACCAGCAACGAGGCGGGCCTTGCCGTTGTCGATTGGCCCAATACCTTCGGTTCCAATATGTTCCTCTATCCGCTCGCGCGCATGACGGGAGGGATCTACTACGAGCACGCCCACCGTCTCTTCGGCGCGCTGGTCGGGCTCACCATGGTGGTCTTGGCGGTGAGGCTGTGGCGTCTGGACGAACGCTTGTGGGTGCGGCGGCTGGCGCTGGCATCGGTTGTGGTCGTGATGGTGCAGGGCCTGCTCGGCGGGCTTCGGGTGACGGGGAGCCTCACGCTCAGCACGTCACCGGAGGAAATGACGCCGAGCATTGCGTTGGCGATCATCCACGGTGTTCTCGGTCAGGTCTTTCTGGGCATGGTCGTGGCGCTGGCGGTCCTCACCAGCCGTTGGTGGCGGATGGCGCCGCCGGAAGAGCCCCGCGCGACCGTCACCGCCGACCGGAACTTGCAGCGCTGGCTGGTGCTCAGCTTGGTGGTGCAGCTCGTGCTCGGCGCCGTGCAGCGCCACCTTGCCTGGGGGCTCGTCATCCACGTCAGCCTGGCGGCGGTTGTCGTCATGCTGGCGGTGGTCGCCGGCGCCCGGGCGTGGGGCCTGTATCACGGCGTCTGGCCGGTGCAGCGGCTCGGGCAACTCCTGCTCGGAACGGTCAGCGTCCAGGTGACTCTCGGTATCGCCGCGCTGGCGGTGACCCTGGGGGAGGCAGTGGTGGGGAACCCGACTGTTCTCGAGGTGATGCTCGCCACCGCTCACCAGGCGACGGGCGCGGTGCTCCTCGGGATCGCGGTCACCCTTCACCTGTGGACGCGGAGGATTTTTCGCTAACAGCGTGTACCGCATTGGCCCACAGGAACGGGCGGAAGTAATTCGAGAATGTGGTGAGGGCCAATACGGCGCCCGCTGCGCTGGATGCGCAAGCGCATCCGAATCAGGAAGCTGGTGAGATATGCGGGTCAGGCGGGGAACTCGCCGGTCTGGTAAAAATGCGCGAGCAACCGGTCCTTCTCGACGAAGCGCTCGAGGAGCCACTCATGCAACCCCTGATCGGTCTCGGGGAGGGTCTCGACAGGGAATCGCCGCACGTGCACGTGGATCTCGCCAACCAACCCCTTGGTGTACTGCCACAGCGACGGCACCCCGCCTGTGTAGCCGATGGTCACATCGTAGATGGCATCAACGTGGTTCCGGAGTCCATGCACCGAGGCAACGAATCCCTTGGTTCGCGGCACCTGGACGTGGTCCATTTCGGTGCATCCTCGTGAGCGGGCGTAGTCGCGGCTGGCCTCCAGCTTCGTGCGGGTGGCCCGGGTGCCCTCGACGAAGGAAACCAGCCACACCGGCACCCGGTTGTCCACCAGCTTCGCGAAGGTCCGGCGGATGCGATCGTGGTCGGCCGCCCAGTCACGGTCGATGAACAGGCAGTCGAGGAACTGCATCCCCCAGCCGATCCCCGGGGCCCACTTGAGCTGTTTCTTGACGAAGAACTTGAGGTCACCGAGACGGAACTTGGTATGCGCCAGCTTCATGATGGCCGGGATGTCCGTCATCTGCTGGTGATTGGCAACCAGGAGGGCGTTCTCTCGGTCAGGGATGTCCTCGCCCGAGAAAATGATCCGTGTGCCGTTGAGCTTCTCTGCGCCGATCACGCACAGACCCCACCAAGTGTTCGCGCACCAGCGGTTCAAGCGGCGGAAGGCACGCCTGGAAAAGGGGAGAAGAACGAGGCTGAAAAGCTGCAGCAGGTTGATAAGAATGAGGGCGACGAATCCGGAGGTTGCGAGGAGTGTTCCCCACAGCGCACCAGTCGCCCGCCGAACCGGGCTCGCGGGTTCCTTCAGCGGGTCGAGAGGCATTGAACGCCCTGGGTGAGCAGCTCGCGGCAGCGGTCGACATCGACCTGGGTGGTACCAAGGTTGCCGATGGCGACGCGGAGGGCGATGCCATCGTCGAGACGGGTGTGCGAGAGGAAGACCTCGCCGGAGCTGTTGACCTGCTCCAGGAGCTCCATGTTGAAGCGGTCCAATCGGTCGCCCTCCAAACCGGGCGGACGTGCCCGAAAGCAGACCACGGAGAACGGTCTCGGCGCCATGCGCTCAAAGGCGGGATCGATATCGACCCAGTCGGCAAATGCCTTCGCGAGATCAATATGGCGGCGGATGCGGTCGCGCAGACCCTCGGCGCCGAAGGAACGCAGCACCCACCACAGCTTGAGCGCGCGGAAGCGCCGGCCGAGCTGAACGCCGTAGTCCATCAGGTCCACAACCTGACCGCTCACCGGTGTTGTGAGGTACTCGGGAACGAGCGAGAAGGCCCGCTTGAAGATCTCCGGCCGGCGGGTGTAGAGGGCCGACGCGTCGATCGGGGTAAAGAGCCACTTGTGAGGGTTGAAGACGAAGCTGTCGGCTTGTTCGCAGCCTTCGAGGCACCAGCGATGCTCGGGGCAGATTGCGGCGGAACCCGCGTACGCGGCATCGACGTGCAGCCACAGGCCTTCAGCAGCGCAGATCTCGGCGATCGCCGGCACAGGATCGACCGAGGTTGTGGAGGTCGTGCCGACGGTGGCCACCACCGCCAGGGGACGCAAGCCCTTCTCACGGTCTTCAGCCACCGCCCGGGCGAGGGCCTCAGTATCCATTCGGTACCCGGCGTCATGGGGCACGGCGCGGAAGCCGTCAAGGCCGAAACCGAGAGTGAGACAGGCTTTGGCGATCGAAGAGTGGGCCTGGTCGGAGGCGTAGACGCGCAGCGGTTGCAGGTCGTGGCGTCCGGCCATCCCGAGGTGGCGGATCTCGGGGTCGGCCGCTTCGCGGGCTGCTGCCAGCGCCAGGAGTGAGGAGATCGACGCCGTGTCGCAGAGGAAGGAGAAGAGCCCCTCGGGCAGGCCGAGGCCGTCCCGCAGCCAGTCGAGGACCACTTGCTCGAGCTCGGTGGCCGAAGGGCAGGTCCTCCACAGCATCCCGTTGACGTTGAGGGCGGCCGACATCAGCTCGCCGAGGATGCCGGGACCCGAGCCGGTGATCCCGAAGTAGGCCATGAAGCCGGGGTGGTTCCAGTGGGTGACGCCCGGCAGGACGATGTCCTGAAAGTCCCGCCATATCGCCTCGGGGTCCTCGGCCGTCTCGGGCATGGCGGACGGAAGCCGGCCTGCCACCTCGCCGGGTTCGACCCGTGCCAGGACCGGCAGGCCCCGCGCACCACCGTCGAGGTACTCGGCAATCCACTCCACCATGCGGTGGCCTTCGCGCCGAAAGAGATCCGCGTCCCAGTGTCCCGAGGTCTCGGTCATGCCAACCCCCGATGCCCACCATACGCGGCTGATTTCGCGGTGTCACGCAGATTTTTCGGTGGTGAAGTACGGGCTGGGAAGCCGAGTGGTCAGATTGCGAAACGACCTCGGTGTCTCAGCTGCCGACAACGAAATGCGCTGGGGCCCGTTTCTCTTCAAAGCGTATTCTCTGGACTTTCGGGGGTTTGTATTGCCGCCTTCGAATGCCCCTGGTAGGCTCGGAGCTCGGCCCATGCCGATGGCGGGGTTTTGGAGGGCGCGGACAATTCATAGTCATCAAACTCAGCGTCTGTTGAGTCGGTTCACTGAGCCGGCGCCGGCCGGCGTGTCCGATCGGCTTCCGCACGCGTCGTCGGACGCGGTGGATGGCGGACCCGGAGCCCGGTGGCTGCCCGAGAACCTGGGTGATCCCGGCTTTCTCGAAGACCACGGCTTGCGCTTGCCGTATGTCGCCGGAGCGATGGCCAACGGCATCGCTTCGGTCGAGATCGTCGAGGCGATGGCCCGCGCCGGAATGATCGGTTTTTTCGGCGCGGCGGGCCTGGCGATAGACGAGGTCGAGCGGGCAGTCGATCGCCTTCAGACGGAGCTGGGGGTGGCGCCTTTCGGCTGCAACCTGATCCACAGCCCGTACGAATCGGAGCTCGAGGAGCGCGTTGTCGATCTTTATCTGCGCCGCTCTGTGAATCTGGTTTCCGCCGCCGCCTACATCGACCTGACCTTGCCCCTCGTGCGCTACCGGACGGCCGGCATCTCCCGCGACCGACAGGGCCGGATCGCGACCCCGAATCGAGTCATGGCGAAGGTGTCGCGGGTCGAGGTGGCGCAGAAGTTTTTTGCCCCGCCTCCGGTCGAAATGCTGGCGGAGCTCGTGCGCCGCGGGGAATTGACCCCCGAGCAGGCCGAAATGGCTTCCGGGGTGGCGGTGGCCCAGGACGTCACCGCCGAAGCGGATTCCGGCGGCCATACGGACAACCGTTCTCCGTTCGCCCTCTACCCGTCGATCCTTGCCCTCCGCGACCGGATGCAGCAGGAGCACGGTTACGCGGGTCCGCTGCGGGTCGGCGCCGCGGGTGGCATCGCCACACCCCACGCGGCCGCGGCCGCCTTTACGATGGGCGCGGCCTACGTTCTGACCGGCTCGGTCAACCAGGCGTGCCGGGAAGCGGGAACCTCGGACGCGGTGCGCAAGATGTTGGCGGGCGCCGGCCAGGGGGACCTGCGCATGGCGCCGGCGGCCGATATGTTCGAGATGGGCGGCAAGCTCCAGGTGCTGACCCGCGGCACGATGTTCGCGATGCGTGCCCAGAAGCTTTTCGAGATCTACGGCAGTTGTGAGCGACTCGAGGACATTCCACAGGAGCAGCGTCTGATGCTTGAACGCACGATCTTCTGCGCCCCGCTGGAGGAGATCTGGAGGCAGACGCGCGCCTTCTGGAACGCCCGCGACGCGAGCCAGGTCGACCGTGCCGAACGCGATCCAAAGCATTTGATGGCGCTTGTTTTCCGCTGGTACCTCGGGCAGTCCTCCCGATGGGCGAACCGGGGAGAGGCCGGGCGCGAGGTCGACTACCAAATCTGGTGCGGTCCGGCGATGGCCGCCTTCAACGAGTGGGTCCGTGGGAGCTGGCTCGAGCCGTGGGAAAACCGCCGCGTCGTTCCGGTCGCCCTCAACATTCTCCGCGGCGCCGTGGTGCTGATGCACGCGGCGGCGCTTCGCGGCAGCGGGGGCGTCGTCGACGCGCACGGTCTCGACGTGGCCCCTCTGGAACCTTCCAAGCTCGAGGAGTACTTTGCGTGAGCACGACGTCGATCGATCCTGACTCTGATGCAACCCGAGCGCCGGTGGCGATCATCGGCATCGGCTGTTTGTTTCCCAAGGCGTTCGACGTGAACGAGTTTTGGGTGAACATCCGCGACGGCCGCGACTGTGTCGGCGACCCTCCAGCCTCCCATTGGCGGTTGAGCGACTACCACGATCCGGATCCCGGCAGGCCCGATATGACCTTCGGCCGTCTCGGCGCCTTCCTCGATCCCGTCGACTTCGACCCGCTCGAGTTCGGGATCTCGCCGCGTGATCTCGAGGCGACCGATACTACCCAGCTACTCGGCCTGATGGTCGCCAAGGAAGCCTTGCGCGACGCGGGCTACCCGCCGGACGAAGACGGGTTCGACCGCGAACGGGTCAGCGTGGTGCTTGGGGTGACCGGCGCTCTCGAGCTGGTGATACCACTTGGTGCGCGCCTCGGACATCCGATCTGGCGACGCGCCCTGGCCGATGCCGGCGTCGCCCCCGAGCTTGCAGAGGACGTTGTGCAGCGTATCTCGACGGCCTATGTTGGTTGGCAGGAAAACTCGTTCCCCGGCCTGCTCGGCAATGTCGCGGCTGGACGGATTGCCAACCGGCTGGATTTACGGGGTACCAACTGCGTCGTCGATGCCGCCTGTGCGTCGTCCCTGAGCGCCCTCCACCTGGCGATGCTCGAGCTCCAAGCCGGTCGCGCGGACATGGCCGTCGCGGGTGGCTTCGACACCTTCAACGACATCTTTATGTACATGTGCTTCTCGAAGACCCCGGCGCTGTCGCCGAGCGGCCATGCGCGGCCGTTCAGCGCCAAGGCGGACGGGACGACCCTCGGCGAGGGCCTCGGCGTGCTGGTGCTCAAGTCGCTGGCCGAGGCCGAGCGTGCCGGCGATCGTATCTACGCGGTGATCCGCGGAATCGGTTCCTCGAGCGACGGCAAGGGGACGGCGGTCTACGCCCCGAACGCGGATGGCCAGGCGCGGGCGCTGCGAGACGCCTACCGGGCAGCAGGTGTGGATCCGCGCACAATCGGCCTGGTGGAAGGGCACGGGACCGGGACGATGGTCGGCGACGCGATCGAGATCGAGGGGCTCATGAAGGTCTTTCCCGCGCCCGACGACGAGAGCGGCCGGCCGTGGTGTGCGCTGGGTTCGGTCAAGTCGATGATCGGCCATACCAAGGCCGCGGCGGGCGCCGCGGGAGTGATCAAGGCTGCGATGGCCCTCCACCACAAGACGCTGCCCCCGACAATCAAGGTCGATCGGCCGGCGGCGGTGGTGGAAGCGGGGGCCACGCCGTTTTACGTCCTCACCGAGAAACGGCCGTGGCTGCGGCCGGACAATCACCCTCGGCGGGCGGGGGTGAGCGCTTTCGGTTTCGGTGGCAGCAACTTCCACTGTGTGCTCGAGGAGTACACGGGTCCGTCGGCGCGCCCGGCGGCGTGGGACGGCCGCACCCAGATCTTCGCCTTCAGCGCCCAAACGCGCGACGCTCTCGGTGACGCGTTGACGACGGCGGTTGCCGCGTTGCCGGAGCGCGATGCGGGCGCCTTCGCCGAGTATCGCGACTGGCAAGTGGTACGTGGGCGGGCGGCGGAAACCCGCCGGGCCTTCGACCCTTCAGCGCCGTTTCGCCTGGCCCTCGCGGTCGAACGATCGTCCGTTCCGGCGAATCGTCTCATCCACACGGCGCACACAATGCTGAAAAGCGAGCGCGGAGCTTGCTGGTCATCCCCACAGGGGATTTTCTTCGGCAGTGGCGCACGGGCCGGGGTTGCGGCTCTTTTCCCAGGTCAGGGCGCCCAGTACCCGGGCATGCTGTGCAATCTGGCGACCGAGCTGGAGGTGGTGCGCGACACGATCGCAGAGGTTGACGCGCACTGGCAGCCGGGTCGCCTCAGCGACCTCATCTGGCCTCATCCGGCGTTTGACGACCAAACCCGTCAGGCGCAGGCCGACGCGCTCCGTGCGACCGAGGTTGCGCAGCCGGCGATTGGCGCGGCGAGCCTCGCCGCCCTGCGCGCGCTCGAGCTCTTCGGCGTGCGTTTCGACGCCGTCGCCGGCCACAGCTACGGCGAGCTCACCGCGCTCTGCGCCGCCGGCCGCCTGAGCGTCGACGACTTTTTCCGTCTGTCGATACTGCGCGGCGAGCTGATGGGCGCCGGCGCCGGCGATCTCGGTGCGATGACCGCGGTCGTAGCGGACCACGAATCCGTCCACGCCTTTCTCTCCGAGCACCGGCTCGAGCTCGTCATCGCCAATCGCAACGCACCCGACCAGATGGTGCTGTCGGGGCCGACATCCGAGATCGAGCGCGCCGAGGCGATCATGCGATCCGGGAGGTGGCAATTCAAGAGGCTCGACGTTGCAGCGGCGTTCCACAGCGGCGCCGTCGCAGAGGCCGGCGAACCCTTCGGCGCCGCGCTCGAAGCCATCGAGATCGGCAAAGGCGCGATTCCGGTCTACGGGAATACGACCGCGAAGCCCTATCCCGACGATTCCGCAGCTGCTCGCCGGCTGCTGGCCGAGCAGCTCGCCAAACCGGTCGACTTCGTCGGTCTGGTTTCCAACATGATGCGTGACGGCATCGCCCATTTCGTCGAGGTCGGGCCGGGCCGCCAGCTCAGCGGGTTGGTGACGCGCATTGTTCGCAAGCACGAGCATGCGGTGGTGGCGATCGACGCCTCGCGGGGCGCCTCCTCCGGCCTCACCGATCTCGCGCGCACGCTCGCCCAACTCGCGGCCGTCGGTCAGCCGGTCGAGCTCGAGAAGTGGGACCCCGATGCCTTGGAGTCGTACGAAACCATGTGCCGCCGCAACCCTCCGGCTCTCACGGTTCCGATTTCCGGCGCCAATCTGTTCACGCCGACTCATGCCCCGCCGGCCGAGGCGTCGCCCGCCCCCGCACCTCGCCCGGCGTCCTCCACCGCGCACCCGGCCGCGTCCGTTGTGCCCGCCCAGCCGGCCTCGCCACGGCCGCCGGTCGGCGCTTCGTCGCTGGTCGACAGCCTGCTGCGGCTGCAGGAACAGACGGCGGAGCTGCATCGCCGGTTCCTCGAAGGGCAGGAACGGGCGATCGAAAGCCTGCAGGGTCTGATTGGGGCATCCGGCCAGCAGGTCGAGCCGGTGGCCGCCACGGCGGCGCCGGGGGGAGCGGGAGCGGCTGGTGAGGCCATGCCGGCGAGCGCGTCGCCCGCCATCGCCGAGACCTTGCTGTCGATCGTCGCGGACACCACCGGCTACCCGGTGGAGATGCTGGAGCTGCCGATGGGTCTCGACGCGGACCTCGGCATTGACTCCATCAAGAGGGTCGAGATCCTGTCGGCGTTGCAGGCCGCCTTTCCCGAGGCGCCGGTGATCGGCCCCGAGCACCTCGGCGAGCTGCAGACCTTGCAGCAGATCGTCGACTTCCTCGAGGTGGGCATGGTGGCGGGCGGCAAGGCCGGCGCTACAGCGTCGCCCGCAGTCGCCGGAACCTTGTTGTCGATCGTCGCGGACACCACCGGCTACCCGGTAAAGATGCTGGAGCTGCCGATGGGTCTCGACGCGGACCTCGGCATTGACTCCATCAAGAGGGTCGAGATCCTGTCGGCGTTGCAGGCCGCCTTTCCCGAGGCGCCGGTGATCGGCCCCGAGCATCTCGGCGAGCTGCAGACCTTGCAGCAGATCGTTGATTTTCTCGAGGCAGGCACGGGCGAGGGAACAGGCGTGACGCCTGCGTCGACGCGCCCGGACCAGGTGCAAGCAGCGGTGAGCGTCGACCGCTACGCCGTCAACCTGCGCGCCACCGAACTCCCGGGCGAGGCCGGTGCGGCGCTGCCCCCCGGCGCCGCCATCTGGGTGACCGCTACTGCGGACGGCCTGTCGGCCGAGCTCGTGCGCCTGCTCAACGCAGTCGGCTATACCGCTCGCGAAGTCGCCCTGGGCGGGGGTGGGCCGCCGCCCGAGGAGCTCGCCGGCCTCGTGCTGGTCGCAGACGGCGCCACGACGGACGAGGACATCGCGTGGTTCTTTGCTCTCGTCCAGGCCGCTGCGCCGAGGCTCACCACGGCGGAGCGGGCGGTATTCGCCGGCATCTCTCGTCTCGGCGGGTCGTTCGGTTTGACCGGCCTGGCGGCCGGTGCGCCGGCGTGCTCGGGCGGGCTCGCCGGGCTCGTCAAGACCGCCGCCTGGGAATGGCCCTCGGTGGAGTGCCGGGCGATCGACGTCGCCGTTGAGCTTGACGATCTCGAACGCACTGCCGAGCAGGTCGTGCGCGCGGTGCTCGGCGCGCCCGGGGCGGTTCCACTCGAGCTGGGCATTCATGAGAATCGCATCGTGACTCCGGTGCTCGAGAAAACGAGCCCGCCGCAGGCGGGGTCGTTCCCGTTCGGCCCTGGTGACCTCGTGGTCCTTTCGGGCGGTGCGCGCGGCGTCACCGCCGAGGTGGCGGTTGCTTTCGCCGCGGCCGGCGGCCCGCGTCTCGCCCTGCTCGGGCGCAGCCCCGAGCCGGTCACCGAGCCCGAGTGGCTCGAGGGGTTGGAGAACGAACGCGCAATTCAGCAGGCGCTGCTCGATCATGACGACGGCGCCCCTACGCCGCGTGCGATCCAGGCCGCGTGCAGGCGGGTGCTTGCCGGCCGCGAGATCCGCGCCAATCTCGAGCGGATTCGGGCTGCGGGCTCGCAGGTCGAGTACCTGAGCGTTGACGTGGATGATGCGGATGCGGTGCAGCGATGTGTCGCCGGCCTGCGGGCGCGGCACGGCGCGGTCCACGGCCTGGTGCACGGTGCGGGCGTGCTCGCGGACAGCTTGATCGCCGACAAGAAACCCGCCGACTTCGAGGCCGTCTACCGCACCAAGGTATGCGGACTGCGCAACCTGCTGAATGCTCTCGCAGATGAGCCCCTCCGCGCCATGGTTCTTTTTGCATCCTCCACCGCGCGCTTCGGGCGCAAGGGCCAGGCCGACTATGCGGTTGCCAACGAGGTGCTCAACAAGATGGCCCAGGACGAGGCGCGGGCCCGCCCGGGGTGCCGGGCGTTGTCGGTCAACTGGGGGCCGTGGGACGGCGGCATGGTCACGCCGACCCTGCGCGCGCTCTTTGCCCAGGAAGGGATCGAGGTCATCGGCCTCGAGGCCGGCGCCCGTTATCTCGTGGATGAACTCAGTTGCGAGGCGTCCGCGGTGGAGGTCGTCGTTCTCGGCGCCGGCTCGGCGCTGCCGGAACGGAGTGTGTTCCCGACCTCGCCGGGCTCGGCAGAGTCAGCCGCCTCGAAGCTCGGGTCGGGTGTGGTGCTCGAGAGAAGCCTCGAGGTCGGTTCGCACCAGTTTCTTGCTGCGCATGTGCTCAACGGCAAGGCTGTGCTTCCCGCCGCCATGATCATCGAGTGGCTGGCTTACGCCGTCGAGAGTGCGTACCCGGAGCTGATGTTCACCGGGTTTGAGGACCTGCGCATCTTCAAGGGCGTGCGGCTTGCGCCCGGCGAGCGCATCGAGCTCAGGGTGACCGCCGGCGCCGCCGAACATGGCCCTGACGGGCTGCGGGTCCCGGTCGAGCTATTCTCGGGCGCGGATTCGACCGCGAACTCGCGGGCGACGATCGTGCTCGCATCGGAGCTACCGGCGCCGGAGCCGTCCGCCCAGCCCCCGGTCGTGGCGCCTTATGGGCCCGGCATCGACGAGGTGTACGAAACGCTGCTCTTCCACGGGCCGTTGATGGCGGGCATCGAGGTCGTCGAGGGGTGCTCGGAGGAAGGCATCGTCGCAGAGGTGCGTTCCGCGTCGCCGCCCGATGAGTGGATGACGGACCCCCACGCCAGCGCCTGGATCAATGATCCTCTGGCGCTCGACTGCGCCTTCCAGATGCTCGTTCTGTGGACTCTCGAGCATGACGGCCGCCGGTCGCTGCCGACGCGTGCCGCGAGGTTTTGCCGGTTCGCACCCTTCCCCGGTGACGGGTTGCGCATCGCCGCGCGCGTCACCTGTGCGGAGGCGAACCGGGTGGTTGCGGACATCGAGTGGGTCGATCGCGAGAGTCGCTTGGTCGCCCGCATGACGGGGTACGAATGCGTCGCCGACGCGTCGCTCGCCGCTGCCTTCCGCGCCAGGACGTTCGACCTCGAGGCCACCGCGGAGCGATGAGCCGGCCGCCGATCGCGATTGTCGGCATCGGCGGCGTCTTCCCGTCCTCGCCGGATCTCGAAGCCTTCTGGGAGCACATCGCGGCGGCGAGGGACAACGCCCGCGAAGCTCCGGCAGGTCGATGGATCCTGGATCCGGGAGTTGCCCATGATCCCAACCCGCGGCGTCCTGATCGCGTCGTTTCCCGCCGGGCCTGCTTCGTCGATGCGATGGCGAGCGACCTCGAGGGATTGGCCGTCGACCGCGATTTTTTTGACAGCCTCGACGTGTCCGTTCAGCTGGCCCTGCAGGCGTGCCGCGATGCCTGGCGAGAGGTGGAGACCAGCGGCGTCGACCCCGCGCGCGTCGGGGTGATTCTCGGCAGCATCGCGCTGCCGACGGACCACGCCTCGGAGCTGGCGGCGGGGATCCTGGGAAAGCACTTCGAGCGCGAGCTCTTTGCCAGACGTGAAGCGCCGGCGCCGGTCAACCGTTTTGTGACCGGGCTTCCCGCCGGATTGGTCGCCAAGGCACTCGGCCTCGGCGGCGGCCACCTGGCGCTTGACGCGGCCTGCGCCTCGTCCCTTTTCGCGCTCAAGCTGGCGGTGGATGAGCTGCAGGCGGGGCGATCGGACGTGATGTTGTGCGGCGGGCTTTCGCGTCCCGACAGCCTCTACACCCAAATGGGCTTCAGCCAGCTCACGGCGCTGTCACCGTCCGGCCGCTGCGCGCCGTTCGATCGCACGGGCGACGGTCTGGTGGTCGGGGAAGGCGCCGGGGTGGTGGCGCTCAAGCGTCTCGCCGACGCGGTTGCCGATCGGGATGCCATTCACGCCGTGATCCGCGGCATCGGCCTCGCCAACGATGTCGAAGGCAGTTTGCTGGCGCCGAGCAGCGAAGGCCAATTGCGAGCGATGCGCGCAGCCTACCTCGAGGCCGGATGGGAACCCCGGTCGATCGGTCTGATCGAGTGCCATGCAACCGGCACGCCGGTCGGCGACGCGGTCGAGTTCGCCTCCCTGCGGGAGCTGTGGGGGGAAGAGGGCTGGCGGGAAGGTCAGTGCACGATCGGCTCCGTCAAGTCGAACGTTGGTCACCTGCTGACGGGAGCCGGCGCCGCCAGCCTGATCAAGGTCTTGTTCGCGATGCGCCACCGCACGCTGCCGCCGACCGCCAATTTCTCGAGTGCGCAGGATGCGGTTCCGCTCGCAGACTCGCCCTTTGTCGTGCGCCGGGAGGAGGCGCCATGGGTCAGCGACGAGCCGCTCCGCGCGGCGATCAGCGGTTTCGGCTTCGGCGGCACCGACGCCCACGTTCTGCTCGAGGAGTACGTCCCCCAGACTCAAGATCGCGCGCGGCCGGCGCTGGCCGTCACCGGCGGCGGTCAACCGGTGGCGATCATCGGCATGGCAGCGGCGATCGGACCCTGGGAGGACCTCGAGAGCTTCCAGCACCGCGTGCTCGGGGGTGGCCCCGACGTGGCGCCGTCGGTCAAGCGCAACTACTGGGGCCTCGACGATGCGCCGCGGGGGTTTTTCCTCGAAGAGATCACAGTTCCGATCGGCGCGTACCGCATTCCGCCGAGAGAGATCGAAGAGGCGCTCCCGCAGCAGCTCCTGATGCTCGAGCTCGGGCGCAAGGCGCTCGCTCACGCACGCTGCGAGGCGGTCGACCGGCTGCGCACCGGCGTCTTTGTCGGCATCGGCCTCGATCTCAATACCACCAACTACCACCTGCGGTGGGCGGTTCAGCAGCAAGCTGGGCAGATCAGCGGTCTCGAGGACGGGTCCCACGAGGACTGGGTTGCCGACCTCTGCGATCGAGTCAGTCCGGCGCTCAACGCCAACCGCGTGTTGGGCAACCTCGGCGGAATCGTCGCTTCCCGGCTGGCTCGCGAGCTCGGGATCGGTGGTCCGAGCTTCATCCTCTCGAGTGAGGAAAGCTCGGGTTTCTCGGCTCTGGCGGCGGCCGTGCGTGCCCTCGAGCGGGGAGAGCTCGATTGTGCCCTCATTGGCGCGGTCGATCTCACGAGCGATCCGCGGCAGACGATCTCAGACGACGCCCTCAGGACGCGGACTCGGAGCGACCGCTCCCGGCCGTTCGACGTCGCAGCCGACGGCGCCCTGCCCGCCGACGGGGGCGTCGCGTTGGTCCTCAAGCCGCTCGCCGCCGCCCACCGCGACGGTGACCGCATCTTCGCCGTCGTCAAGGGCCTCGGCTCGACGACCGGAGGCAGCAGCAGCGAGATCGAACCCACGGCCGAGAGCTACAGGCGGGCCCTGCGCCTTGCCTCTGAAGAAGCCGAAACGCCGCCGTCCTCGATCGGGCTGCTGGTTGCGCACGGCAGTGGCCACCCCCCATCGGATCGGGTCGAGGCGGAGGCTCTCGCCGGCTTTTTTGCGGAGGACCACCGACCCGCTCTCGGCTCGGCGATCGCCGACGTCGGCCACAGCGGCGCAGCCTCGTTTCTTGCTGCCCTCGCCAAGACCGCCCTGTGCCTCCATCATTCGATCCTGCCGCCGTTGCGAGGGCTGGAGAGCGCGCACGGCGACCTTGCGGGCTTCGTGCTGCCGCAGGCCCCCCAGTATTGGCTGCACGACCGGGCGGACGGACCCCGGCGCGCCGGGGTCTCGACGATGTCCTCGACCGGCGCCGTCGGGCATGTCGTTCTCGAACAAGCGGCGAGCGCGAGTGGCGACGACCGGCCGCTCGGCCCGCCCGGCGAGGCTCTCTTCGTTGCCGAGGGGGCGAGCCGAAAGGCTCTTCACCGGGCTCTCGATCGGCTGCAAGCTCTCGCCGGGGAGCGGGGGGCGGTTCACGCTCTTGCCGACAGGTGGTGGCGGGACGAGGGACGCGATGAAACGGCGCAGCTCGGGCTCGGCCTGGTTGCCCGCGACAGCGGCGAGCTGGAGGCCCTGGTTGGGATCGCCCGCGCGGCCCTCGACGGCGGCTCAACCGTGCACAGCCGTCGGGTCTTCTTCAAATCCGAACCGCTGGGCGCCGATGCGGAGATCGCCTTCGTCTTTCCGGGCGCCGGCGGCCAGTTCGCCGGCATGGGCCGCGAGCTCTCGGCTCACTGGCCGGCGATCCTCCGTTCCCAGGAGGAACGCTTCCAACACCTGCGGGCGCAGCTCGGGCCGGAGCTGATCTGGAACGCCGCCGAGCCGCCCCGCGACACCGAGAGGTTGATTCTCGCCCAGGCCGTGCTGGGGACGGTCGTCAGCGATCTCCTGCGCTCGTTCGATGTCGAGCCCTCGGCGGCGCTCGGCTATTCGCTCGGAGAAACGACGGCGCTGTTCGCGCTCGGCGCCTGGCGCGATCGCGACGAGATGTGGCGTCGCGTGCGCGCCTCCGAGCTGTTCACGAGTGAGCTCGCCGGACCGTGCCGGGCGGCCGCGCAAGCCTGGGGCCTGGGCGCCGACTCCGAGGTTCGTTGGCGGGCCGCCGTCCTCGAGGCGCCGCCGGAGGCCGTGCAGCGCGCCGTGGCAGGCGAAGCGCGCGCCTATCTGCTGATCATCAAGACCGCCGGCGAGTGCGTGATCGGCGGCGAAGAGGCTGCCGTCGACCGAGTTGTCGCGAGCCTCGGAGTCGAACATCATAGGCTCGAAGGCGTACCGGCCGTGCACTGCGAGGTGGCTGCCGCCGTCGCCGAACAGTATCGGGAGCTGCACCTGCTCGAGACGACGCCGCCACCGGGAGTGCGGTTCTACTCGGGCGTTCGCGGTGAGGTCTTTCCGGTCGATGCCGACAGGGTTGCCGACGCGATCCTCGACAACTCCCTCAATACCGTGGACTGGCCGAAGACCGTTTTGCAGGCATGGACCGACGGCGCGCGCATCTTCCTCGAGATGGGCCCGGGCGCCGCCTGCACGCGCATGATCTCCGTCATTCTCGGTGACAGGCCTCACCTCGCGAGGGCCCTTGCCACCTCCGGGCTCGACGGCGTGTCTTCGCTCCTGCGCACCCTCGGCGCGCTGGTCGCCGAACGGGTCCCGGTGAAGCTCGACTCGCTGTATGCGGAGGTTGGGGAACCGGTGGAAACCCCGGCGGTCATCAAGGTCCCGGTCGGGCGACCGGCCGAAGCCGAACGGCGTCTCCCCTTGGTGGGTGAAGGCACGCGAACGGAGGCGGGCGGTTCACGAGCGCCCGCCGAGGTCGGGCCAATCGCACCAGTGACGCACGGCGCCGAGGCCGGCACGGGCTCGGTGGCCGAGCGGCTCGTGCAGATTGCTGCAGCGTCGGCGGACGCCCATGAGAGCTTCCTGCGATTGATGGAACGCACGCGCGAGCTGATTGCGGTCAACCGCCGACCGCGGCACGAGATTGGTGAGGCATGCGAGTTCGGCAGGGAGCTCTGCCTCGAGTTCGCCGTCGGCTCGGTGGCCAAGGTGCTCGGTCCACAGTTTGCACCGGTGGACAACCACCCGACCCGGGTGCGTCTGCCCGATGAGCCCCTGATGCTGGTGGATCGCATCCTGCACGTCGAGGGTGAGGCCCTTTCGATGTCACCGGGCTCGGTGGTCACCGAGCATGACATTCTCGAAAACGCATGGTACCTGGACGGCGGCCGCATCCCGACCTGTATCGCGGTCGAAGCCGGGCAGGCCGACCTTTTCCTGTCCGGTTATCTCGGCATCGACTTCGAGACGCGGGGCCACGCGGTCTACCGTCTGCTCGACGCGGTCGTCACCTTCCACGACCAGCTGCCGCGGCCCGGCGAGGTCATCCGCTACCACATCGAAATCCTGCGCTTTTTCCGCCAATCCGGGACATGGCTCTTCAACTTCCAGTTCGAAGCATCGGTCGGCGGACGGCCGCTGATGACGATGCGAAACGGTTGCGCGGGTTTTTTCACCAAGGCCGAGCTCGAGGCCGGCCGCGGAATCGTGCACTCGCGCCTCGAGGCGCAGTGGGAGCGGCGGACCCTGCCCGCCGACTGGCGCCCCCTGGCGCCGGTCGAACGCTGCAGTTTGGAGAGCCACCAGGTCGATGCCTTGCGCGCTGGCGATCTCGAAGGCGCCTTTGGTTCGGCCTTCGCCCATCTCGGCAAGCTGAGGCCGCTGACGATTCCTGCGGGCCGGATGCGCCTGGTCGACCGCGTCCCCGAGATCGACCCGGAAGGGGGCCGCTATGGCATCGGGTTCATCCGCGCCGAGGCCGATATCCGGCCGGACGACTGGTTCCTGACCTGTCATTTTGTCGATGACAAGGTGATGCCGGGAACGTTGATGTACGAGTGCTGCCTGCACACACTGCGCATTTTCCTGCTGCGCCTCGGTTGGGTGGCCGACAGCGAGGAGGCCGTCGCCCAGCCGGTGGTGGGGGTCGCCAGCGTGCTCAAGTGCCGGGGCCAGGTGCTCGACACGACTCGGCTCGTCACCTACGAGGTGTCGCTCAAGGAGATCGGCTACGGGTCGGCGCCGTACGCCATCGCCGACGCCATGATGTACGCCGACGGCCGGCCGATCGTCGAGATCACGGACATGTGTTTGCGCCTGACGGGCGTGACACGGGCGGAGATCGAGGCGCTTTGGCCGCCGCCGGATCCAGGCAGCCGGCTGGCGCCCGCCTTCGGCGCCGAGAAGATTCTCGCCTTCGCCGACGGCAGTCCGTCGGAGGCGTTCGGCGAGCCCTACGAGATCTTCGACAACCAGCGCACGATCGCCCGCTTGCCGCGGCCGCCGTTCCTGTTCCTCGATCGCATCATGCGCGTGACCGGAGAACCCTTCGTGATGACGGCCGGCGCAGCATGCGAGGCGCAGGTCGACATCCGCCCCGACCGGTGGTACTTCGCGAGCAACCGCCAGCAGGAGATCCCGTACTCCGTCCTGCTCGAGATGGCCCTGCAGCCCTGCGGCTGGCTGGCGGCGCATGTCGGCTCTGCACTGGCTTCCGAGACCGACCTCAAGTTCCGCAACCTGGGGGGGGAGGCGACCCAACACGTTCCCGTGCTCCCCGAGGACGACACCCTGGTGACCAGGGCCGAGCTGACCTCGGTCTCCCAATCGGCCGGCATGATCATCCAGCACTTCGACTTCGTGGTGAGGAGTGAGCGCCACGGTCGCGTCTACGAGGGCACGAGCTACTTCGGTTTCTTCTCGGAGGCGTCGCTGGCCGAACAGGTGGGAATCAGGGACGCCGAGCTCTATCGCCCGACCGCGCCGGAGGTCGAACGCGCGTCCTCCTTCGAGGTCAGGAGCGGGGCGCCGTTCGCCGACACCATGATGCGCATGATCGACCGGGTCGACTGCCTGCTCGGCGATGGGGGACCCCACGGTCTCGGTTTCATCTCGGGATCGATCGACGTCGATCCCGATGCGTGGTTCTTCGACGCCCACTTCTACCAGGACCCTGTGTGGCCCGGATCGCTCGGGTTGGAGGGCTTCATGCAGTTGATGAAGGTCTTTGCCGTCGATCGTTGGCGGTTAGGCGGCGACGCCCGGTTCGCGACCACGCCCATCGGCCTCCGCCACCGCTGGCAGTACCGGGGCCAGGTGATACCCACAGACGGCCGGGTCTCAATCGAGGTTCACATCACCTCGCTCGACGACGCCAGCCGGCAGCTCGGCGCTTCCGGCTTTCTCTCGGTCGACGGTCGTACAATCTACCGGATCACCGATTTCGGACTGGTGGTACGCTAGCACCGGATACCGGATTGGCCCTTGGGGGCGGTCGGGGCGAATTCGAGGATTTTCTGTGGGCCAATCCGGCATCCGCTGCGGTGGATGCGCAAGCGCATCCAATCCATGCATGAGGGCTTGCTCGCACCTGTCCTCCTCAATAACCTCATCCGGGCGATCGAAAGGCGTCAGTTCACGGTAAATAGCCAGTGGCCGCGGTCTGGTGGTAGCGCGCACAATCATGAGGCGATCAGGCATCGAGAACAGCCGGGCCGCCGTCTCGAGATCCAATCGGTACCGAACCCAACGTTTTCCTGCCTCATCGAGGCATCTTGTGTCGGGGAGTGAGGCGGGTCATCAGCTCTGCGGGGTCGTTCCCCAATCACCCAGGCAATCATTGGGTCGAGAAGGAGAGTAGTTGCGAACGCGATACAATGAAACGGTAGCTTAATTGAAGAAGAGCCGTTTCTTGCGGCGAAGGCGAGAGAGATCTGAGCTACCTCCTTTTCCTCGACG
>JBGMRN010000019.1:0-27338 GCA_048061535.1 Thermoanaerobaculales bacterium
GGCTAGCCGCGGAGGGCGACGAACGCGATGTAGGCGGCGAAGAGGGTGAGCATCCCGACACCCTCGAGGCGGCCGATTCGGCCGCCTCGGACCACAACCAGACCGACCAACAAGGTTGCTCCGACGAGGATCGGCAGGTCCTGATGGATGACGAAAGTGGCCACCGTCGCCGGGCGAATGGTGAAGGCGGTGCCGACCACGAGTCCAAGGTTGAAGACGTTGGAGCCCAACACGTTGCCTACTCCGATGTCCGACTCGCCCTTGAGCACCGCCGCCACCGAGGTTGCGAGCTCGGGCAGCGAGGTGCCGAAGGCGACCAGGGTGAGGCCGATGACCGCCTCGGAGATGCCGAAGCGATGGGCGAGGTCGACTCCGCCGCTCACCAGCATCTCCGAGCCCGTCATGAGCACGGCGATTCCGATCGTGGTGATCAGGAGATGGCGCAACGGGGAGCCTTTGACCGTGGCCGGCTCCGCGACCTTGCCCCGCGCCTGCACCACGGCGGTGGTGATGAAGACGAGGAAGATACCGATCAGGAGCAACGCGACGGGGCGCGAGATCAACCCGTTGTGGGCGCATACCATCAACACCGCCGCCGGCAGCAGGCCGAAGACGAGGTCGCGGGAAATCAGGCGTCGGCTCCCGACGACCTGAATCGGGACCAGGACTGCGGCCACGCCGAGCACCAGGAGCAGGTTCATGATGTTCGATCCGACCGCGTTTCCCAGGCTGAGGTCGGTGCTGCCGCGGGAGGCGGCGAGCACCGAGACGGTGAACTCGGGCATGGAAGTGCCGAAACCGACCACCGTCAGACCGACGACCATGGGCGAGATTCCGAAGCGAAGGGCGAGGCGCGAGGCGCCGTCCACCAGCCACGACGCTCCCAGGCCGAGGCAGACGATGCCCGCCCCGAGCAGCAACCACGGCACGACGACGACGATGCTCATGACCCGGGAATCGTAGCACTCCGGCGGCAGGTGAAGAGGTGAAGAGGAGAAGAGGTGAAGAGGAGAAAAGGTGAAGAGGGGAGAGTAAAGAGTAAAGCGCAGGAACGACCTGGTCACCACGCGCACAAGCCGGTGAAACAAGGTATGGGCTGGTCGTTTAGCGAATGACCGGGTTTTCGGTTCGGTCTTTACTCTTAACTCTTAACTCTTAACCTCTTAACTCTTAACCTCTTAACTGCACCTAAAACCTTGAGCCTTGAACCTTGAGCCTTGTACCTTAAACCTTGAACCTAAAACGGCACACCGAAGCTGATGAAGAACCGGCCGCCGGGCTCGCCCTCTTGGCGGTCCAGCTTCCAACCGTACTCGGCGCGCAGTGGACCGGCGGGCGTGAGGTAGTTCAGGCCGAGACCCGCGCCCCACCGGATGTCCCCGAATCGCACCGTCGAAGGCGACGCCCACACGTTGCCCGCATCGACGAAGATCGATCCGTAGACCATTCCCGAAATCCGGCGCTTGTACTCGAGGTTGAGGAGAATCATGGCGTTTCCGCCGACCGGCTGAGCGACCGCGTCGGGATCGTCCGGGTCGCCGGTGATGATGGTCTGACCGGGGATGCCCAATCGGTCGGTGTCGAAAGCGCGGTGGGAGTTCCGGCCGCCGGCGAAAAGACGGTAGGCGAAGGGAATCTGGAAGTTGTCGGGGAGGTTCGGATCCCCGCCAAATGGTTTGATGGCGCCGAGCCTGAGCCCGACTGCCGCGAGCCCCCGCCAGATCGGTCGGTAGACAGTGATTCTGGTCACGGCCTTCAGAAACTTCTCCTCAGCCTCGAAGACCGGGAAGGCGTACTGCAGCGACGCCGAGGCGAAGACCCCCTTGGTCGGAGCGAGCAGGTTGTCGCGCGTGTCCCACTCCAGGCTCGGCGTGATCGACGCCACCTTCGACTCCTGTTCGTCGAGACCGAGTTGGACGAGGACCTCCGGCGGCGCCTTGTTCTCGATGATTTCGTACTCGTACCGGAGCCACGGTCGCCAGGGTCGCTTGAGCCGGTCGCCGAAGTCGATCCACAGTCCGCGCCGCTGGAGCTCGCGGTCGCCGATTTCCTCCGCGGTGCGATAGACCGCGAGATAGGAGGGAACGTCAAGGCCGAAGGTGCGCCGTTCGCGAAGAGAGAGCGAGTACCTCTGCTGTTTCGACGACAGCGAAACTTCGGCCGAGAAAGCATGGGCCCCACCCAGGAGGTTGAGGTGGGACCAGCCGAGGATGAGACGCCCGGCGTCTCTGTCGGAGTAACCCACGCCGAAGAGATAGGACCTCTGCGCGCCCTCCTCGCAACGCACAACGATGTCCCGTTCTTGGCGGCGCTCCTGGCCGGGAAGCGGAACCAGCTCGACCCGTCGGAATAGCCCCATCTCGTAGAGGCGGCGTTGGGCGTCGAGCAGGCGGCGTCGCGAGAGCGCCTCGCCGGGAACAACCCCGGCCCGGCGCACGGTGTTGGCCACCAACTTTTCGCGCGTGCGGCGGAGGCCGGCGATGACGACCTCGCCGATGCGGACAAAATCACCGGGTTCGACCCGCAGGACCACCCCGACCTCACCCGCTTGCGAGGTGTCCACCTCGGCCGCGGCTCGTCCCTCCGGGTACCCGGTATCGGCCAGCACGTGCTCGAGGCGTTGGCGCGCCTGTTCCACTGCGTCCGAGCTCCATGGGCCACCGGCAGCGAGGTCGAGAGGCGCCTCCTCGAGCTCGGCTGCGGCCTCGACCGGCAGGCCGACGATTCTCAGATCGGCAATGAACCACGGCCGGCCCTCATCGATGGCGAAAGAGATCCGCACGGCGTCTTCCTCGGCTTCCTCGATCTCGGGTCGAGCCACGTTCGCCTCAGGGAACCCCTGTCGGCGATAGAGGAGCTCGAGGGCGCGGCGGTCCTCCTCGAGGGTCGCGTCGCTGATCTTCTGTCCCCTGCGACCACCCGCCGGCCCCGGCCCTACCCGAACGGCCGCCGCGAGCTGGTCCTGCGACAGGCTGAGCAGGCCCTCGAAATCAACCGTCGCTACTCGCAGCCTGCGGCCCGGATCGACCTGGAGATGAAGAATCCGGTCGTCGCCATCCTCCAAGAGCTCCGCCACGGCGGTTGCCATCAGGTAACCCGTCTCCTGCAGCCGCTCCCGGACCCGCTCCGCCAGGGCGCCCGTCTGGGCCGGGTGGAGCTCCTCTTCAGCGGGGTCGGGGAACGCGGCTTCAACGATCTTCTCGGATTCCGGCGGCGCCGTCAGATCGAGTCGATAGCGCGGACCAGACATGACCAGGAGTGCCAGGTGAACCTCGGCGCCTTCGGTGCGGCGCTCGATGTCCACAACCTGCGCTTCCCAATAGCCCATCTGTCTCAATTTGTTCTCGGTCTGGTCGCGGAGACGGTCTCCCAGCTTGGAGGTCAGTCTGGCCCCGGGCTTGAACTTGGGGAGGGCCGCCGCCGCGTCCTCGCTGTCCAGTCCTTCGAGGACCACCGATCGCACAACCTGTGGTAAGCCCGCTGCGACCTCGATCTCGATCTCCACGGTGTTGGCGGTCCGGTTGAAGTTTAGGTAGGCATCGACGACCGCGTCGGCAAAACCGCGTTCCTGAAGCCGGCGCAATACCCGTTGTTGGCTGGCCTCGACGGCGTCGGCAGTGACCGGATTCCCCTCCTCCAGCTGGAGCCACTTGTGCACCTTGACGCGCAGCACGGGCTTGCCCACGTGGACCTTGATCTGCGAGATTCGGGACCGGTATCTGAGATGGACGAAGACCTCGACTCCATCGTCCGCCTTGAGCGTCGAGATCCGCAGCCACTCCAGTTCGGCGCCCGCGAACAGGTTCCTGACGACCTCACGGAGGCGGCCGCGGTCGAGCGGTTTCCCGATCTCGAGGTTCAGGAGCTCGGCTACTTTCTCCGGCTCTTCAGGCCCGTTGCTCTCCACGTGCAACGCGGTGATCGGCGGGCCCTCCACCGCCGCGGAGCCGGTCGCTGCCGTCATCATGACCAGCATCGCGGCCGCGATCACCTCGTGAAGTAGGCGGGGGGCTAACCCGCATATCTCACCGGATTGCGTCGCGAGGGCGGCGAGGTGCTGCGCCAAGTGGGGTTTGCGACCTGAGGGGCGCGGAGTCGTACTCCGCAGTACGTCGAGCACGCCGAGGCGAGAAAACACCGTTGGGCGCGGTGCATCGCCGACCGCAGTAGCAAGCTGGTGAGATATGCGGGCTAAGCGTCTCATGGCGTCAGTAGGGCCGCCGGAGCTTGAGATCCAGGGACAGCGAGTTGTCCTCGTGCTGCGCCGCCTCGATGAAGAGGCCCGGGGCGAGGTACCAGCGGCTGACCACCAGCTGCTCGCGTTCACCGGAGAGAGTCGACTGCAGGATCACGGTCCAGGACGGAGTGATCTGCTTGACCACCGAGAGCCGGGCGGTGGGGTTGCCGGTCGAGTCTGCGGCGAACGGGTCGACCCGCACCTGGTCCACCGGAAGCACGAGGTTGGCGCGACGGCTGAGCTCCGAGGTGAGCTGGCGGCTGAGAATCGACGACGCGAGACTCAGCCCCATGGCCCCGCCGCCGTATGCCTCGTTGATGTAGCCGACTCCCAGCAGGGAGTAGATCTCGGGCGCGTTCAGCGGCGGCGTGGAGACGACCGAGGGAACGATCCGGTCGGAGTTGCCCGAGAGGTGGACCGTGATCTGGAAGTCCTGGACCCAGGTGCTCGCCTGCAGGTCGATGAACGGGTCGATGGAGTCCGGGTCGGAAAAGCTGAGACTCCCGCGTTCGAGCTCGTAACGGTTGCCGAGGATTGTCGCCTCACCGCCCTCGACGAACTCTACCTTGCCCACCAGGCCGGGCCGGGAGGAGGTGCCGGTGACGTCGAGCGAGGCGGATCCCACGAGGCGTACGAACGGGTTGCGAATTTCGATCGTTTCGTCGGCCTCGACGTGCAGGTCGAGGCCGAGACCGCCCTCTTCCCTCGTGGTCTCCGGGCCACCGAACCAGTCGAGTAGGATCGTCGTCACATCGTCCTTGGTGCCCAGCGTCATGCGGTCGAGGGTGAGATCCCCGGAGAGAACGAGATCGTCCACCGCTCCGGCCAGGTTCCACGAACCGGAAAGCCGGGCGTCGAGCTTGGGGAGAACCGTGAATCTCAGCCCTTTGACCTCGCCGGCGAGGGCGAGGGCCACGGTCTCGTCGCTTTGAAAGATGCGGCCGCTTGCGCGGCCGAGGCCTTGCATGAGGCGAAAGTCCATACCCTCCAGGGACACTTCGTCTGCAGAGAGCAGCGCGGTCCCGCCGACGTTGGAGAGAATGGTCCGCGTGCCGGGGAGGCGGAATGAACCTTTGTGGATCTCGGCGATGCCTTCGAAGCTCGGATTTTCAACGGTGCCGAGAACCTCGACGATGCCCGTGGCGCGTCCCGCCGGCTCCCAGTCGGGCAGCAGGAATCGGAGCAGCAACGCGTCCATCGTCCCGGAGAGGTTGCCCTTCAACACGCCGTCGCGGCCCACGGTCCATCGCACGAACATCTCGTCATTGTGGGCTCTGAGCTCGAGGCCCGGGACGGTGAATCCTTCCTCGGAGAGGGTGAAGTCCGCGGGTCGGATCAGGCGGACCGGCTGATCCTCCAGCTCGAGCTCCAAACGCTCGATCCGGCCGGAAATCCGCGGCCAGGATTCGTCCGCCCAGTCAACCGAAAAAACGGCGTGGCCGCTGCCGGTCAGAGGCACGCCTGCATCCGGCGCGAGGCGTTCTATGAGCTCCTGGGCCGAGGAGAGCACCAGCTCTCCGGCGCCGCGGAGGGACCGGTCGTCGCCCCTCTCGAGGAGGGCGGTGGCCTGGGCTGCGTCCTCGAGCTGAGCGTCCAGCCGCACCGAGGTGCGATCAACCGCCACGTCGATCCGCGAGTTTTCCGAAGTAGCAATGAGCCGTCCGGTCGGTCGAGCGATGGTGGAGACCCGGCCGGAAACCTCCTCACGACTGGGGTCTTCCGGCATCACATCTTGGTCCTCCTCGCTACCGCCGCCGGGCTGGGGGGGGGCGGCCGGATCTCCAGGCAGGACGAACTCGAGCTGGACGTCGGCAAAGTCTCCGAACATGCGTGCGATGGGCTCTCCGAGAACGGCAAGTGGCATGCGCGGCCACCTCATGGTTCCGCCGATTTCAGCGCCGATGACGTCCCACGCCAACTCTCCTTGCAAGCCCTTGGCGCAACGCAGGTCGTGGGCGACGAAACGACCCTCGACGAGATCGACGGCGGCTGAAGCGTCGCCGAGATCGAGGCCGCCGAGACGGACGTCATCAAGACCCACTGCCCACGAGCCGTGCGGCATCGCCAACGGCCCCCGAAGCCCGCCGGCAACTGCGAGTCGGCCGGCCTCCACCCAATCCTCGAGGTCGATCCAGGAGGCCAAGGCCGAGAGCGGCAGGCGCCGGGCACGGATCTCCAGATTGAGCTGCTCATCCCCGGAAGCCGCGCCCCATCCGAGGCTCCCCTCGACCTCGCCGAAACCGTCGGCGACCTGAAAACGGGTCGAACCGAGACGAAGGGTGGCGCCGCTGATGGTTGCTTCGGCTACCAGTCGGTCGAGCCTGACCGGGGGCAGGATGAACGGTTGGGCATCGAGGCGCGCGGTGACCACGAGTTCTTTGAACGGCCCACTGAGATTGACCTTCAAGTCGCCGGTCCCCTCCAGCTCTGCCGGGAGAACGGTCGAGCCCACCCAGGCGTTGACCAGAGCCGCAACCTCGGAGAGCTCGGCCGGCGATGCGCTGATCGCCCACGCCGGTTCCCAGGTGGCAAGGGTCAGAGCGCCCTGCCAGCTCAATCGTGATTTCCCGAGCGAGAGGTCCGGCGCGTTGAAACGCAGCAGGCCCTCACCCGTGAGATCCACGTTAACGGGTCCTGCGACCGGCAAGCCGAACGACATGGGACGCATGAGAACCGAGGCATGACCGCTGCCGTGGCGGAGTCCGCTGCCGTTCCACGTGAGGTGTACGTCGGTGTCGACCTCGGCAGCGAGCCCGGCGGGTGCGACGTTGAGGTTTTTGAGAATGCCGGCGAGCGACATGCCGGTGGCCTCGACGCGCACCTCATGCGGATAGACGCCGCCGAACTCACCGAGGGTGTACGTCCCTGACAGCGAGCCGCCGTGGAAGGTGGAGCGCGAGAGCTCGCCGCGAAGCTGTTTTCCGTTGAGAACAAGGCTGCCCTCCACGTCGTCGAGCGGAAAACCGGCGGCCGCGAGGTGGGATGAACGGATCCGGGTCCGCAGGAGCGCCTCGGCGGAGGTGTCGATGACGGCTGAGAATTGAATGTCTCCCTCGAACAGATCGTGGGTGTTGATCTGCCGGTCCAACCAGCGAAGATCCACTCGTCCGTCAGCTTCGGCGAACAGCCCCCCGCCGGCCGCAACTCGGCCATGGCCCCGAAAGTCGAACCCCGTACCGCTGACGCTCAGGGTCCTGACGTCGAGGCCGCCTGAAGTGAGCGCGAATCGCGCCTCGATTGCGCCTTCGAACGGCCGCATCTTGCCCGGTTGGACCTGGGCCCGTGCGATGGTGGCGAAGCCCCTGGCCTCGCCGTCCTCGGTGGTCCAACCGGCGCGGACGCCGTCCATGTTGAAGGAGATCTTCCCCGGGAGATGCGCCCCGGAGAGCTCGACTTGCTCGAGCTCGAGATGCCGGACCTTGAGCTTGAGGCGCGGCCCGTCTCCCCGGCGGTGCAGCGTGGGAGAACCGTCCATGGAAAGCCGGACCCCGCGCGCGGCCACCGTGCCGAGCTCGACTGTTCGACGGGTCAGCCACACCCTGCCCAGATCAACTTGTAGGCTCTCGACCTCGGCGGTGACCCCTCCCATCTGCAGATCGACCTCACGGAGGTGGACGGCCGGTGGGAACAGACCCCAGTGCAAATCACCGATTTCGACCTCGGCGCCTGATCCGGCTGCCAAGCGCTCGATCCGGTCGATGGCCAAACGCCGCGTTGGTTCGGCCTCGAGGATCCACCGCAGGAGGAGGCCGAGGAGGAGAACGAACGCGACTGCCGCAAGCACGGCGATGACCGTGCGTCGAAGATGGCGGTATCTCACCCGCCCCGCTCCCCCCATTTCAGTTTCCGATGGAGGATCTGGAAGTGCGACCGGCTCGGTTCGGTGATCAGGCTGACCGGGTCGGGGCAACGCCGAACCCGCACCAGATCCCGGTTGCTGAGCGGGAATCCCTGCTGGCCGTCCAGCGTCAGGAAGGCCTCCTCGGACAGGCTCTCCAGCCGAATCTCCACCGTCGAGTCGAGCGACAGGGCGATGGGACGGTTGGTGAGCGTGTGGGGGCAGATGGGCGTGACCAGGATGATGTCGAGGGTGGGGTAGAGGATGGGCCCTCCGGCGGAGAGGTTGTAGGCAGTCGACCCGGTGGGAGTCGCGACAATCAGCCCATCGGCCTTGAACCGGCTCACGAACTCGTCGTTGACGTGAACCGAAAGAACGAGCATCCGCGCCAGGGCGGACTTGTTGATCACGGCGTCGTTGAGAACCCGATAGGTGACGGTTTCACGCTCCGGAGATTCGACGCTGACCTCGAGGCGCTCGCGTCGCTCGATGTGGGCAGACCCTTCCAAGGCAGCGTGCAGCATCGGAAAGAGGCATTCCGCGGGGTGTTCGGTGAGAAAGCCGAGGGTCCCCATGTTGATGCCCAGAATCGGGGTGCCCTCGAGCACGCCGCGGGTCACCGAAAGCAAGGTCCCGTCGCCGCCGAGCACGACCACGAGATCCGCCTGTTGCGGGAGGTCCTCGCGATCGACTCCGCTGTCGCCGTCGAGCGCCTTGCCGGATTCTCGGTCGATGACCGGTTCGAGATCCAGTCGCTCGAGCTCGACGAGCAGCTGCCGGCCGAGCTTTACGGCCTCCGGGCTGGAGGTCTTGAGAACCACCCCGATTCGACGCATGGTCGTCTCCTTCACCGCGGTTCATTCTACCCTCAATCACCGGCTCTTGAGCCCGTTTCCGTCTTTGTGCCCGCCTCCGTGCCCGCCGGCCGCGGGCCGCCGCCGCTGCGAGAGCAAGCCCTCCCCGCGTCGCGCGGCCCGCGATGCACCGCAATCTGGCGCCCGCGAGCGGGCGACCATCTCACGGCGCTTCGCGGCCCTCGCGATGAAGCCCGGAGCACTGCGGCCCGCCGACCAAGGGCTCCCGGTTGTTCAGGCCGTCCCGGTTCCCGGTGTTCAGAAAGGCGCTTCAGATTCCGAGGATGAAGAGAAGAAAAGGGGAAGAGGCGTGGAGGTGGTGCGCTGCTGACTACAAGTGCGACCTTCTGTCGTCGCGCTACCCGAGAGTGCCCCCAGCAATTCGCCCGGCGAATTGCGTTTGCTCAACGCGATTTTTCGATCGGCACTCTGCCCGGGAGGATGCCAAGGCACCTCCGAACGAGCGTGTCCAGGCGCGGGCAATGCGTTTCGAGTAACCCGTTTCGCCTCCGGAGTGGCGGTTATCCGTCACATTCGCTATATGTAGTGGTGATGTATGATCCTCTATACAACATCTTGTGGTTTTCGGATGAGGCGCCGCTTGGGTGGTTTCGTGGTGGTCGAGGTGAGCGTATCTGTCTGAGGCCCAAACCCCTTGACATGCCGGAAGGAGCCCTTCATCATGGAGTGGTCAGAAGTGGTCTAATTCGGTCGGAAGTGGAGTACATCCGGTGACGCGGATTCACTTCCAGCGCACGAGGGGGCACAGTGGAGCGGTTCCGAGGAGGATTCCCGGCGACGATCGATGCCAAGGGGCGCGTGAAGCTCCCGGCACGCCTGCGCGAGCAGCTCGAGTCGGGCTTCGGGCGCGAGGTGTTCGTGTGCTCGTTCTTCCCCCACGAGCTGCGCATTTATCCCCTCGCAGGATGGCAACTGGTGGAAGAGCAGCTTCTCAGCAAACCTGCCATGAAACCGGCTGTCCTCAAGCTCATCGAGCGGGTCAACTATGGGCAGCTGCTCGAGCTCGACGACCAGGGGCGTATTCTGGTGCCCGCCTTGCTGAGAGAGATGGTCGAAGTGCAGGGGGAGGTGGTGGTTTCCGGTCGCATCAACCATCTCGCCGTCACCAACCGCTCCCGAGCAGCATCCTTTCTCAAAGAGGCTTCGCTGAGTGATGAGGAGTTGGAAGAGCTCGCCCAGCTGGAGCTGTGATGGAGGATGGCGGTGTCCTGCGATCACACCCCGGTTCTTTCAGAGTCGGTTGTGGAGCTGCTCGCCCCGACGGCGCCCGGTCTTCTGGTGGACGCAACGGTTGGTCTTGGGGGCCACGCCGAAGCTCTGCTCAGGGCGGCGCCCGGCTCCCGACTCCTCGGTCTCGATCGTGACCCGGAAGCCCTCTCCCGAACGGGTGAGAGGCTGCGGGAGTTTTCCGATCGCGTGCGGTTGGTCGAGGCGACCTTCGACCAGCTTCCAGAGATCCTGCACCGGCTGGATCTCGGGCCTCCAAAGGCGATTCTGGCCGATGTCGGGTGTTCGTCCCTCCAGCTCGACGACCCGGCGCGGGGATTTTCCTTCCTCGCCGACGGCCCGCTTGACATGCGGATGGGCGCCGAGGGCCCGACGGCCGCCGACATTCTGGCACGGGCCGACTGGGGAGAGCTGATGAGAATCCTCCGTGACTACGGGGAGGAACGGCGGGCGCGTGCCATCGCCCGTTCGATCATCGAGCGTCGCGAAGAGGCGCCCTTGCGGACCACCCGCGAGCTCAGCCGTCTGGTGCAGAAGGTTGTCGGTGGACGCCCGGGTCGTATCCATCCGGCGACCCGGACCTTCCAGGCCCTTCGCATTGCGGTCAATGACGAGCTCGGCCAGCTCGAGCGGTTCCTCGAGCCGGCGGTTCGTACGCTTTGCCCCGGCGGGCGGATTGCGGTTATCTCCTTTCACTCGCTCGAGGACCGGATCGTCAAACACACCCTGCGCCGGCTTGCCGGTCGCTGCACCTGTCCGCCCGATCTTCCGGTCTGCGCCTGTCGTCCGCAGCGCCTGGTCAGCGTGCTCACCACTTCGGCCATCAGGCCGGATGAGGATGAGGTGGCCGGCAATCCGCGGTCGCGCTCGGCACGGCTGCGGGCGGCGGAGCGCCGGGAGGCGGTGTGAGAGTGGATCTCCCCGTCTCCGGACCCAGCAACCGTTTCCTGTTGCCGCAGAGAGATCGGCGCTGGGCGCATGTGTTGGGCGCCCTCCTTGCGGTCGCGGCGGTGATGGTGCTGGCCCTGGGGTTGGTTGGATGGCCGCGGCTGAAGAGTACCTCCATCCACTACGAACTCATCCGCCTGCGGGCCGAGGTGAGCGAGCTGGACCGCTGTGAACGGGGACTCCGCCTCGAGCTCGAGCGCGAGCGGAGTCCCGAACGCCTGGCCGTTCGTGCCCGCGACCTAGGGATGGTTCCCGCGGCGCCGGCAGGTGAGGCCGCGCCGCCGGTGGCGAGAGTCGATCCGTGAACCGACGACGCCTGCTGGTGGTGATTGTGGTGCTCGTGCTCGGTGGGGTGATTGTCGCCGGCCGCTGCCTGGAGATCGGTCTTTTCCAACATGACGAATGGGCTCGGAGAGCGCGCCGTCAACATGAGACTGTGATCGAGGTGCCGGGTCTCCGGGGAACCATACGGACCGCCGACGGCTATATTCTCGCGACGTCGGTCAGCCGGGTTGCGATCCAGGTCGACACCGATTTGCTCACCTACCCAGAGCTCTTCGTGCGGGTCGCGTCTCCTCTGCTCGGGCTGGCGGAGATGGAATGCGATCGCCGGCTGAACGGGGGAGCAAGAACGGTGTGGCTGGCGAAGCGGGTGGTGCGCGATGTCGGGGAGCAGGTGCGGTCGCTGGCCCCGCGGGCCGTCGTACTGGTTCCCGACTTCGCCCGCGTTTATCCGCTCGGGGCGCTGGCCGCTCCGGTGGTCGGTTTTGTCGGTCGCGAAGAGCTGCTCACCGTCGGGCGGGCAGGATTCGAGCACCACTTCGACGCCTTTCTGGCGGGTGAGCCGGAGCAATACCTCGCGGTGAACGACGCCATCCAAAGAAAGGTGCGACTGGAAAGACTCCACCGGGGACGCGCCGGTTACGACCTCGAGCTGACCCTGATCGCGAGGTTGCAGGCGCGGTGCGAGGCGGCGCTGACCGACGCGATGGCGGTCCATGGCGCCCGGGCGGCGTCGGCGGTTGTGGTGGAGGTGCAGAGTGGCCGAATTCTCGCCCTCGCGTCGCTGCCTTCGTTCGATCCATCGGACCCGGGATCGGCACCTCCATCGAACTGGCGACTGCGGCCGGTACAGGACGCTTTCGAGCCGGGCTCGACGATCAAACCGCTGGTCGCCGCAGCGGCCCTCTCAGCCGGCGTGGTCGATCGCAGAGAACGTTTCGATTGCCGCCGTCGGGGAGTTCGCGTTGCGGGTCGCTGGATTCGGGATCATGTCGACCCCGGGATGTACAATCTCGACGAGGTCATCACCTTGTCGGCGAACGCCGGCATCATCGCTGTCGCCGAGCGGGTGCCGCCGGAGATCCTGTGGCGCGCGCTCGACGGGTTTGGTTTCGGGCGGCGCACCGGTGTGGGTTTCCCGGGCGAGGCTCGGGGTCTTCTCGCCGAGACCGGTTCGTGGTCGAAGATGAGCCGGGCCGGCCTCGCTCTCGGCCAGGAGCTGACCGTCAGTCCGCTCCAGCTCGCCATGGCCTACGTGGCGATCGCGAACCAGGGTTGGCTCCCGCGACCGCGGCTCGTGGTCCCCAGCGGAGAGGGCGGGCGCCAACGGCCGGGCTCGGCCTCCCCTCCGATCCGGGTGATGGACGAGGAGCTAGCCCGCCAGGTGTGCGCGATGCTCGAGGACGTGGTGCGCGAGGGTACCGGACAGCTTGCGAGGGTTCCGGGCTACCGGGCCGCCGGCAAGACCGGAACCGCCCAAAGGGCTGTCGACGGGCGCTTTGACGACCTGCATCACGTCGCCTGGTTTGCGGGTTTTCTGCCCATGCCGAACCCCCGGTTTGTGGTGGTGGTGGCGATCGAGGACCCGGCTGTGGAAGACTTTTGGGCGTCCACGGTGGCGGCGCCGGTCTTTTCAGAAATCGCGCAGGCGGCGGTCTGTCTCCTCGATCTGCCCCCAATCGCAAGAACCCATTCGGTGGGCTCGACCGGGGGCGACGCATGAACTTGACGGCGGCAGAGATTGCCCGCGTTGTCGATGGTGTCGTCGAAGGGGACCCCGGAGCCCTGGTCCTCGGCGCCGAGGTCGATTCGCGGCGTGTGCGGGCGGGTGATCTTTTCGTCGCGCTGGCGGGCGAACGGTGTGACGGCCACGAGTTCGTGGGACCCGCGTTGAGGACAGCGGCGGCGGCCCTCGTCCGTGCGGACGCCGACCTCGCCCCTCCGCCGACCGGGCGTGCCCTGGTGAGGGTCCCGGACCCGTTTCCCGCGTACCACGATCTGGCCCGTCGCGAGTGCAGAGAGCGGTCCTGGGAGGTGGTGGCGATCACAGGCTCGGTGGGCAAGACGACGACCAAGGATTTCCTTGCCCGCCTGCTCGCTCCACATCGGCGAACCGGCGCCTCGGAGGGCAACCGCAACTCGACCCTCGGCCTTCCCGCCGAGGTCCTTTCGCAGGCGCCGGAGATCGAGGTCTTCGTGGCTGAGACCGGAATGAGCCGCTCAGGCGAGCTCGCCACCCTCGGCGAGATCCTCCGGCCCGGGGTGGTGCTCTATACCCGCATCGCCGCGGCGCACACCGAGTTCTTCCCGGACATCGAGGCGATTGTGCGCGCCAAGGCCGAGCTCCTGCCATGGCTCGACCCGGACGGAACCCTGGTGGTCAATGCCGATGATCCCAACCAGGAGGGATACCCGCGTGAAACCGGGGCCCGGGTCCTCAGCTTTGGCGGTGAGGATTCCGATGCCAGGCTGGAAGAGGTCGAGGACCGGGGACTCCTGGGAACCAAGTTCCGCCTCGTCTTGCCCGGCGGCGGCGCCACGGTTGAGCTGCCCGTGCCGGGTCTGCACCAGGCGGAGAATTTGCTGGCCGCCGCCGCCGCCGCCGCGGCGCTCGGGATCAGCGCCGAAGAGGTGGCCTCGACCGCGCCGAAGCTCCGGCCCGCGGAGCATCGCGGACGGGTCCTGGTCGTGGGTGATGGGATCTCGCTGGTCGACGACAGCTACAACTCCTCGCCGCTGGCCGTGCGCCGGTTGCTCGAGCTCCTGGCCGCGGCGCCGGGTCGGCGGGTGGCGGTGCTGGGAGAGATGTACGAGCTCGGTGAGATCGCGGCCCAGGCGCATCGCCGGGCGGGCGAAGAGGCGGCGGCCGCCTGCGACGTTTTGGTGGCGGTGGGCGGCGAGGATGCAGCCGGGCTCGCCGCGGCGGCGCGCGCGGCGGGGCTCGGCGAGGATTCCGTCCATCTTGTGGCGGATGCAGACCGCGCGGCCGAATCCTTGCGGCGATTGCTGCGACCCGGAGACGTGGTGCTGGTCAAAGGTTCACGCGGCGTCGGCCTCGACCGTACGGTGGCGGCGCTGGCGGGGGAGGAGGCGGCCTGATGTTGTACTGGTTGCTGACTCCACTCGGCGACACCTGGATCGGTTTCAACGTCTTCCGGTACCTCACGTTTCGCACCGGGTTGGCGATCACCACCGCCTTCTTTCTCAGCCTGATCGCGGGGCCGTGGCTGATCGCCCGGCTGCGGTCCATGCAGGTGCAACAGGCGATCCGCGAGGAGGGCCCCGAGCATCACCAGGTGAAGGCGGGCACGCCGACCATGGGCGGCGTCCTCATCGTATTTGCGGTCGGGGTGACCACGTTGCTGTGGGCGGACCTGAGCAACCCCTACGTGTGGACGGTGCTGATGGTGACCCTCGGATTTGCGGGGATCGGATTCGCCGACGATTGGATCAAGGTGCGCCGACGGCGCAATCTCGGCCTGACCACCCGCCAGAAGCTCCTCCTGCAGATGTTGGTGGGGCTCGCTGGCGGATTCGCGGCTCGGGCGGCGGCGATGCCGGCCGCGCACGCCGGCAGCCTGGCAGCGCCGTTCCTCAAGGACATTCTCCTGCCGCTGGGTGTTTTTTACATCCCGTTCGTCATGGTGGTCCTGCTGGGGGCGTCGAACGCGGTCAACCTAACCGACGGCCTCGACGGGTTGGCGGTGGGTGCGATCGCGGTGGCTGCCGGCACCTATACCGTCTTCGTCTACGTTGCGGGCCACGTCCGCATTGCCGAGTACCTGCGCATCGTGCCGGTATCCGGGTCGGGTGAGGTTGTGATCTTCACCGGTGCGATCGTCGGCGCGGCCATCGGATTCCTGTGGTTCAACTGCCATCCGGCGCAGGTCTTCATGGGCGACGTCGGGTCTCTCGCCCTCGGCGGCGGGATCGGCATCGTCGCGGTGGTGGCCAAGCAGGAGCTGCTGTTGGTCTTGGTTGGTGGTCTCTTCGTGCTCGAGGCGGCGTCCGTCCTGATCCAGGTCGTCTCCTACAAGACTCGCGGCAAGAGAGTCTTCCGCATGGCGCCGCTGCACCATCATTTCGAGCTCCTGGGTTGGACGGAAACCCAGGTGGTTGTGCGCTTCTGGATAATCGCGGTGGTCTTTGCCCTGGCCGGCCTCTCCACCCTGAAGCTGAGGTGATCGTGGTCTTCGAGGTTCCCTCCCGGGTGCTGATCGTCGGACTGGGCAAATCCGGTCGGGCGGCGGCGCGCCTCGCCGCGTACGACGGGTCCGAGGTGTGGGTCACCGATGCCCGATCGGAGGCCGAGCTGACCACCGAGACGCAGGAGCTCCCCACCGGCGCACGGTCGTTCTTCGGCGGCCACCCCGAGGCCTGCCTCGAGGGCGTTGGTCTGGTGGTTGTGTCCCCGGGAGTCTCCCCGAACACGGACCTGTTGGCGGCCGCGCGCCGCCGCGGCATCGACCTGAGCACCGAGGTGGAGTTTGCCTGGCGGCACCGCCCCTCGGCGAAGCTGGTCGCCGTCACCGGCTCCAACGGCAAGAGCACGGTCACCGAGCTGGTGGCGCGGATGCTCGTCGACGCGGGCCAGGCCGCCGTCGCCGGCGGGAACATCGGTACCGCCGCCTCCCAGTTGGCGCTCGAGGACGGTTGGGAGACATGGGTGCTCGAAATCTCGAGCTTCCAGGCCGAGCTGCTGACGGCCATGCGCCCGCAGGTTGCGGTCTTTCTCAACCTCAGCCAGGATCACCTCGAACGGCATCCGGACATCGAAGACTACCTGGCGGCGAAGCGGCGTATCTTCGCGTTCCAGGGCGCCGGCGACGTCGCCGTGCTCAATGCCGACGACCCGGCTGTGGTGAGCACGCCGACCGCCGCCCGGAGGAGGACATTCTCGCTCTCCGGGCCGGCCGACGCCCGCCTGGACGGTGAGAGGCTCTTGCTCCAAGAACGGGTCCTCACCACTGCGAAGGAGGTGGCGTTGAGCGGGATGCACAATCTCGCCAACGCGCTGGCCGCCGCGTTGGCGGCGGATGCGCTTGCGGCGCCGATGGATTCCATGGCCTCCACTCTGGCGCGCTTCGAGGGCCTCGGACATCGCCATCGGACCATCCACGAGGAGGGCGGCGTCCGCTGGGTGGACGACTCCAAGGCGACCAACGTGGGCGCGGTCCTGGCCGCCTTGCGAGGTTATTCCGACGCGTCGGTCCACCTGATCCTGGGCGGCCAGGCCAAAGGGCAGGACTTCTCGGTGCTGTTCGCGGAGATCCAGCGCGCCGTGGCGCGTCTGTACCTCATCGGGGTGGACGGTCCCGAGATCGGCGCCGCCCTCCGCGGCGCCGCTGAAACCGAGGATTGCAGCAGTCTCGAGGAGGCCGTCAGCCGGGCGCGCGAGATGGCGCGGTCGGGAGAATGCGTCCTGCTCGCTCCCGCATGTGCCTCCTTCGACCAGTTTGCAAACTATCGCGAGCGCGGGGACCGGTTCGCCGTCCTCGCGCGCCGACAGGCGGTCGCATGCCCATAAAGCAGCGCTTCGACCGGCTTCTTCTCGGCGCTGCCGTTCTGCAGACCGCGATGGGCCTCGCCGTGCTCGCTTCGGCGTCGTGGCTGATCGCCACCGAGCGTTACGGCCGGTCGGGCTCCTATTTCTTCACCTGGCAGGCTGCCACCGCCATGATCGGCCTCGGGGTGATGATCGTGTGCATGCATCTGCGCACCGAGCTGACGACCGATCGCCGGCTCGCGGTTTTCGCCCTCGGCATCAGTTGGGTCCTGCTCGCCGTCGCCTTCCTCCAGGCGCCGGTCGCGTCGACCCACCGCTGGCTCAGTGTCGGCGGCATCTCGCTGCAGCCGTCGGTGTTGGCCCGCCTGGCCCTGATCATGTTCGCCGCCGTCGTGCTCGACGATCTGCGCCGGGAGGGATGGCCGCAGCGGCGGCTCCTGGTCTTTGCCGCGATCTGTGCCATCACGACCGGTTTGATCGTCGCCGAGCCCGATCTCGGTTCGGCGGCGCTCCTGATCGTCGTCCTCGGGGTGATGACCTTCGTCTCGGGGATGCCCATGCGGTTCTTTGCTGCGCCGGTGGCGGTGGCGTCAGTGGTGCTTGCGGTGGCGATCGTCGGTTCTCCCTACCGGCTGGCGAGGATGCAGGCGTTCTTCGATTCGCAGGCCGGTGCGGCCGCCGGTTGGCAGAGCTATCAAAGTCTGGTGGCGATCGGCAGCGGCGGCATCGTGGGGCGCGGCTACGGCGCCGGGCTGCAAAAGCTATTCTTCCTCCCCGAGCCCCACACCGACTTCATCTTCTCGATGATCGGAGAGGAGCTCGGTCTCGTCGGACTGCTCACCTTCCTCGGTCTCGCCGGTGTGATCACCTGGCGCGGGTTGGTGATTGCGGGCCGCCAAGAAGGCTCGCGGCGTGGCCTGCTTGCCTTTGGACTGACCGCCGCCTTCGCCGTGCAGAGCTTGATTCACATGCTGGTGTGTCTGGATCTCCTGCCGCCGAAGGGCATCCCCTTGCCGCTCGTGAGTTACGGGAAGACCGATCTGGTGATCACCCTGGTGGCGATCGGGCTGCTGCTCAACCTGTCGCGCGAGGTGACTGCGTGAGCCGGCGGGTGGTGATCGCGGGCGGTGGGACCGGCGGCCACGTCTTTCCGGGGTTGGCGGTGGCGCGCGAGCTGCGGGCTCGTGAGGTCGAGGTCCACTGGCTCGGCGCAAGGCGCGGTCTCGAGGCGGAGCTGGTTCCCGAGCGGGGCCTGCCGATCACCCTCGTCGATCTCGAGGGCATCCACGCTCGTAGCCTGGAAGCTGCTGCGCGGGCGCTGACCCTGCTCCCCCGGGCGGTGACGACCTCGATGCGCGCGGTGTTGAACCTCGAGCCGTTGGCGGTCGTGGGGGTGGGGGGATATGCCTCGGTGGCGGGGCTGGCGGCAGCCGGCATGTGCGGGATTCCCACGGTGCTCCAGGAGCAGAACTCGATCCCGGGGTGGACCAACCGCTTCCTCGCTCCGTGGGCGGACCTGATCTGTTGTGGGTTCGAGGACGCGGTGCGGGCTTTTCCCTCGCAGCCCGCAGAGTGGACCGGCAACCCGGTTCGGGCCGACTTTTTCGAGGTCGCAGACGTTCAACCCCACGATCCTCCTCAGCTGCTCATCCTCGGAGGGAGCCAGGGTTCCCTGTTCCTCAATCGCACCCTCCCGCGCGCGTTGGCGGCGATGCACGAAAGCGGGCTTGAGGTCGAGATCCGCCACCAGGCAGGTGTCCGGTGGGCCGAGGTCGTCCGCACCAGTTACCAGGATTTCAAGCTCGAGGCGACAGTGACCGCCTTTCTCGCCCAACCCTGGCAAGCGCTGGCCGAGGCGGATCTGGTGGTGGCGCGGTCGGGGGCACTGACGATCTCCGAGCTGGCGGCTGCCGGCCGTGGCTCGTTGTTGGTCCCCTTCGCGGCCTCCGCGGGAAACCACCAGGAGTACAACGCCCGCTCGCTGGAGCGCGCTGGGGGGGCGGAGGTCCTCACCGAGCGCGATGCCTCGCCGTCCCGCGTCGCGTCACTGCTCGAGGAGCTCCTGCGCGACTCCGACAGACTCAGCAGCATGGGTTCCCGGGCCCGGGCGACGGCCCTGCCCGGGGCGGCTCGTCGGATCGCCGAGCGGGTGCTTGCGGTGGGAGGTCGTGTATGAGCTTGCACCACCTGCACCTGATGGGCATCGGTGGGGTCGGAATGTGCGGCATCGCGGAGGTTTTGCTTGCCGAAGGGCTGATGGTGAGCGGTTGCGACCTGGCGGACAACGAGCGCACCCGGCGGCTCGCCGAGCTTGGCGCGGTGGTCCACTGCGGCCACCATCCGGATCATCTTGAAGGGGTCGATGCGCTGGTGGTGTCGGCCGCGGTCCCGGCCGGCGAGCCCGAGCTCGAGGCGGCCCAAGCCGGTGGAGTGCAGGTTGTCCGACGGGCTGAGATGCTCGCCGAGCTGATGCGGATGCGCCGCGGTATTGCGGTCTCCGGCACCCACGGCAAGACGACCACCACCGCTCTGATCGGCCACCTTCTCACCCACGCAGGGGCCGACCCGACCATGATCGTCGGTGGCCGAGCTCAATTCCTCGGCGCCCACGCCCGCATCGGCAGAGCGCCGCTCCTGGTCTGCGAGGCTGATGAGTATGACCGCTCGTTCCTCGAGCTGGCGCCCTATCTGACGGTGATCACCAATCTCGAGGCCGAGCACCTCGACTGCTACGACGGACCGGAGGACCTGAGGTCGGCCTTCACCGCCTTCGCCAACCGCACGTCGGTCTTCGGGGCGGTCGTGGTATGCGCCGACGACCCGGGCGCCTGGGAGCTGCGGGGTGCTTTGCGGCGGAGGGTGATCGGCTATGGCGCCTCGGCCGAGGCGGAGGTGCGCATGACGGTCGTCTCGGCCAATGCGGGTGGGACGAGGTTCGCGGTGTCTCGTGGCGGGCGGGAGATGGGCGAGGCCCATCTCCCCATGCCGGGGGCCTTCAACGCGCTCAACGCGGTGGCCGCGATCATCATCGGGCTCGAGCTCGGGTTGGAATTCGAGGTCCTTGCCGACGGCTGCGCGGGCTTCACCGGGGTGGCGCGCCGCTTCGAGGTGTGGGGACAGAGCAGAGGCGTGACGGTGGTTGACGACTATGCCCATCACCCGACTGAGGTGCGGGCAGTGCTCGAGGCGACTCGCCAGGCGATGCCCGGGAAGAGAGTGACGGTGGTGTTTCAGCCCCACCTTTACAGCCGCACCCGCGATTTCGCGGCGCAGTTCGCGGCGGCCCTCCTCGGCGCCGACACGGCCGTCGTGCTTCCGATCTACCCGGCGCGCGAGCGGCCCATCGAAGGGGTCAGTGCGCAACTGGTGGTGGACGAGGCCGTCAAGTTGGGTCATCCCCGGGTGCTCGCGGGACCGCCGCCGGAGGAGGCCCTCGGCCTGCTCGAGGATCTCCTCCGCCCGGGGGACGTGCTGCTCACTCTCGGCGCCGGCGATGTGGACCGGTTGGCTGCGGCCTGGATGGAGGAGCCGTCATGATCGGTGACGCTCCCCGTTTCCTGCCCGATCGCCTGCGGCCGCGCAGACCCCACCGCGCCCCGAGGAGACGGCTGGTTCTGATGACGGTCATTCCCGCCCTGGTCCTCGTGCTGCCGATGTGGCGAGTGGGGGAGGTGCGGGTCGAGGGCTGCCCGAAGCTGCCCGCCGTCGCCGTGCGCTCGTTGAACGAGTTGGTCGGCCAACCGGCGCTGGCCCTCGATCTCGAGGGGATCCGCGACAGCGTCGAGCTGTGGCCCGTCGTCGGCGACGTGGATGTCCGATTCCAGCTACCGGGAACACTGTTGGTTCGGGTGGCGGCGGCGGAGGTCCTCGGCAGTGTTCGGGTGGGTCGCGGATGGCACGGTGTCTGCGTCGACGGCGGTCTCGCGGGGGCCCTCACCGGCCCACGTTCACCCGTGCTCGAAGGCTTCGATGGTGGCGCTGCCGATCGCCGGCAGGGGCTCGATGTGGCGCTCCGCCTCGCGGCCGCGTGCCGACGGCGAGTGATCGAGGTGGAGCGCGTGACCCCGACCGACCTCCGCGTGCTGCTCGCGGCGGAGGATGGCGGAAGGACCTTGACGGTACACGTTCGGCCGGAGGGCACGGATGCCGAGGGTGTGTGGTGCTCGGCGCTGGCTGGAGGAACCGTTGACGGGGTGTGGGCAGATCTGCGGTGGTCCGATCGGATGGTGCTCTCGGGACCCGGAGGTGGGTCGTGAACGAGCTCCACCCGATGATCGGAATCGACCTCGGCTCCTCCTCCGTCTCGGTGGTAGTCGGCGTTGTCGACGAGGAGAGGCTGGTGGTTCGCGGTTGCGGGCAGGCGCGGCACGACGGTGCGCGAAGAGGGATCATCGGCAATCTGGATGAGGTCTCCGAGGCGGTACGGGTCGCGGCTGAGGAAGCGGAAGCCATGGCCTCGGTACCGGTGGAACTGGCAATGGTGGGCATCGGTGGAACCCCGATCCAGGGCAATCCCTCGACCGCATCGGTGCCGGTGACCGGTCGCGACCACACCGTCACCTCGGAGGATCTGCAGCGCGCCCTCCTGGCCTGCGCCCAGGTCACGATTCCCCAGGACTACCGAGTCCTCGACATCATCTCCTGCGGTTACGCGCTCGACGGCCAGGAGGGCATGGAGCATCCGGTCGGAATGCCGGGAACCCGCCTCGACGCGTCGGCGTATGTGCTGTACACGAACCGTACCCACGCCGAGACCGTCGAGCAGGCGGTCAACCATGCGGCGGTGGCGATCCACTCACTCGCCTTCGAACCCCTGGCCGCAGCCGAAGCCGTTCTCACGACCGACGAGCGCGACCTCGGCTGTCTACTCCTCGACATCGGTCACGCCACCACCGACTGGGTGCTCTTTGCCGAGGGTACGGTCGCTTCCAGCGGCGTGGCGCCGATCGGGGGGAGACACTTCACCGCCGACCTGGCGGCGATGCTCAAGACGACCACCGCGGCCGCGGAGAAGACCAAGTGCGACGTCGGCGCCTCGCCGGAACGAGACGGGCTCGAGGGCGCGGCCCTCGAGGTGCCGACCCTGGGAGGCGACGGCAACCAGATCCACTCTGCAGTCTTTGCCGCGGAGGTTTTGCACGAGCGCGCGCGGGACCTTTTCATCAGCGTCCACCGCGTGTTGGTGAGCCAGGGACTGGACCGCCTTCCGCGGTCCGGGGTGGTTCTCACAGGGGGCGCCGCTCTCCTCGAGGGGCTCGAGGAGACCGCTGAGAAGATCTTCGGTCACCGGGCGCGGGTGGGAGCCCCGCGCTCGCTGGCCGGTCTCGTGGAGCCGGTCGCCGGGCCCGAGTGGGCGGTGGCCTGCGGGTTGATTCGTTTACAGCACAGTCAGAGAAATCAGGTGTTGACGTCGAGAGGAAATCGGAGCAGCATCATGGGGTGGCTCCGCAACGCACTCGGAGATTTTCTTGAAATGGGAGGTGGGACGTGATCGAGTTTGACGACGGAGTTGTGCGTGCAGGAGCCGCAGCGGATGATCAGGAGAGAGATTTGGGTCGCTTCGACGGGCCGGAGCTGGGGATCGTGTTGGACGAGATGCCGGCGCCGGCGCGCATCAAGGTGCTCGGGGTTGGTGGAGGTGGTTGCAACTCGGTCAACCGGATGATCGATGCGGGGCTCACCGGGGTCGAGTTCATTGCCAGTAACACCGATGCCCAGGCGCTGGCAAACTGTCGCGCCCCGGTCAAGCTCCAGCTCGGGCTCGAGCTCACCCGCGGTCTCGGCGCCGGCGCCAACCCCGAGGTCGGGCGCAACGCCGCTCTCGAGGCGGACAAGAAGATCTTCGATCTCCTCGATGGCGCCGACATGGTTTTCATCACCTGCGGCATGGGCGGGGGCACCGGCACCGGCGCCACCCCGATCATCGCCCAGATGGCGCAGGATGTGGGCGCCCTGACGGTGGCGGTGGTGACCAAACCGTTCTCCTTCGAGGGTTCACGCCGTCGCAAGGTGGCTGAGGAGGGCATCGATCAGCTCGGCGAACATGTCGACACGCTGATCACGATTCCCAACGACCGCTTGCTCAAGTTCGTCGAGCGCAACACCAACTTCACCGAAGCCATGAGCATCGCCGACGACGTACTGCGTCAGGCGGTTCAGGGCATCGCCGACATCATCACGGTGCCGGGGCTCATTAATCGTGATTTCGCCGACGTGCGCACCGTCATGAAGGGCATGGGTCACGCGATCATGGGCGTCGGAGAAGCCACCGGCGAACATCGTGCGGTGGAAGCCGCCCAGCAGGCGATTGCGTCGCCCCTTCTCGAGGAGACCTCGATCGAAGGCGCCCGCGGGCTGCTCATCAACATCACCGGCGGCGAGGACGTGACTCTCAACGAGATCAACGAAGCGGCCGAGATCATCACTGAGGGGTGCGACGCCGATGCGCAGGTGCTCTTCGGGGCGGTGGTCGATCCGGATCTCGGCGACGGGATTCAGGTGACGGTCATTGCCACCGGGTTTTCGAGCCCTCGGGGCGGCGCGCAGCTTCCGGCCAGCGAGGTCCGTCCGGCGCTGGAAAGATCCCATGAGGAGGCGGTCCCGGCGCGTGCAAGTCGCTTTCTCGTCCCTGGAGGCCCGAACTCCGAGTACGGCATCAACCAAACCGACGATTACGAGATTCCGGCCATCCTGCGCAAACAGATGGACTGAGCTCACCGTTTGACGGCAGGCCGGGTTGGCCTCGGTCCGTCCTCCACCCCTCCCGCCACCCACCTCCCGGCGGGAGGGGTTTTTTTGAATTTTTCAATTCGCTCCACCAGCTAGCCCGCACTAGCCCGCATATCACCGGGTTTCGTCGCGAGACCGGAGACCGGGCCTGGGAATCTGGGACCGTGCGTGGAAATCCAGGATTGAGAATTGAGTATTGAGAACTGCAGGAGTAGGGTGCATGCATGGAAACCAAGTACCGCCTGATAACCATTCCTCCCAGCCACTACTGTGAGAAGGCCCGTTGGGCTCTGGAGCTCGCCCGCGTATCCTACCAGGAGGAGCCGCACGCTCCACTCCTCCATCGGCGGGCCACCAAGAAGGCCGGCGGGGGGCAAACGGCGCCGGTGTTGGTCACCGACCACGGGGTATTGTCGGACTCAACGGACATCCTGGAGTTCCTGGATTCCCAGCACCCGGACACCTGGCGCCCATATCCTCAGGAGGACGGCCTGCGGGCGGAGGTCGAGGAGCTCGAGGAACTCTTCGACACCAAGCTCGGGTCCCATACCCGGCGGATCGCCTATTTCCATCTTCTCCAGCATCGCGAGCTGTTCCTGGGTTCGGTCCTGCCGGGCGTTGGGAGTGGCGAACGAAAGCTCTTTCGCAGCCTGCGGCCTGTGATCTGTTGGCTGATGCGCCGCGGTATGCGGATCAACCCCGCGTCCGCCGAACGCTCGCTCGAACAGGTGCGCAACGTTTTTGCGACGGTTTCCGTGCGCCTCGCAGACGGGCGGTCCTTCCTGGTCGGCGACAGTTTCACCGCCGCCGATCTCACTTTTGCGGCGCTCGCCGCGCCCGTGCTGCTTCCGCGGGGCTACGGTTCACCGCTGCCGACCCTCGCCGACATACCCGGCGAGCTGCTCGCGCTGGTGGAGGAAATGCGCGAAGCGCCCGCCGGCGCCTTTGCCCTGCGGCTCTACCGCGATCACCGATGACGTTGGTGAGAGACCGAACCCTCGAGTTGCCCCACCTACGTCTCGGAGCCCGCGAGTGGGGTCCGGAGGACGGCGAGCCCGTTCTCGCCCTCCACGGTTGGCTCGACAATGCAGCCAGCTTCGATCGCCTCGCGCCGTTGTTGCCGGAGCTCCACATGGTTGCGGTGGATCTGTCGGGTCACGGGCTTTCCGACCACCATCCCGCCGGTGCGGGCTTCCATTTTACCGATTGGCTACCGGAGGTGGCGGCCGCCGCCGACGCCCTGGGTTGGCGTCGCTTCGCCATCCTCGGACACTCCATGGGGGCGGGCATCGCATCCTTGATGCCGGCGGTCTTTCCTGAACGGATCGAGCGAGTCGTTCTCCTCGAAGGGGCGGGTCCCATTTCCGCAGCCCCCGAGGAAGCGCCGGGTCGATTCGCTTCCGCCCTCGAGGATGAACGGCGTCTGGCGGCCGCCCCGCGACGGTTTTTCCCGGATCTCGAAACCGCGGTTGCCGCCCGTGCCCGCGACACCGAGCTTGACCTCGAGTCGGCTCGCTTGCTCGTCAAGCGGGGAATCGTCGAGGAGGCCGAAGGCCTGCGCTTCACCTTCGACCGGCGACTGAAGACGCCGTCGCGCGTGCGTCTGACCGAGGAGCAGGTGTTGGCATTTCTGGCGGCCACGCCCTGCCCAGTGCTTGCAGTGCGCGCGAGCGAGGGCTGGCCGTTCCCCGAGGACATCGTGGCGGCGCGGCTGGCGACGATTCCGAGCCTCGAGCGCGCCGAGGTCGAAGGCGGTCATCACGTTCACCTGACTCATCCAGAGAGGGTCGCTTCGCTGATCCGGTCTTTTTTCAGCCGGAGTAGTCGGGACGAGCTGCCGGAATCATCCGGCAGCCAGCATCCGATTTTCTGAACTACCGCGATGCGCCGAGCGTGACCTGAAGCCTTTTCTCGCGTCCGTCGCGGGAAATCGTGACGGTCACGGTCTCGCCCTCCCGGTGGCCTTCGAGAGCCAGACGAACCTCGCCCGCGGATCGCACGCGGTCGTCGTCAATGGCCAGGATGATGTCTCCCAGCACGATCCGGCCGCGACGATCACGTCTGGTCGGGCGGATGCCGGCGCGATGGGCGCCACCCCCTTCCACCACATCGAGGACGAGGGCCCCCTCGATTCCGATGCGCCGGGCGGCGCGGTCCGAGGCGAGGTCGACGCCGAGGGTCGGTCGGCGGATCCTGCCGTAAGCGATGAGCTCCGGGACGACCCAGTTGACGGTGTCGACCGGGATCGCGAAGCCGAGGCCCGCATAGCCGCCGGAGGGGCTGACGATGGCGGTGTTGACGCCGATCAGCCTTCCCGCGCTGTCGAGCAGCGGACCGCCCGAATTGCCGGGGTTGATGGCGGCGTCGGTCTGGATAACGTTGCGGATCGGCACACCTCCCCGAGACTCGATCTCACGCCCAAGGGCGGAGACGATGCCGGTGGTGAGCGTCTGGTCGAAGCCGAAGGGGTTGCCGATCGCCAACACCGTTTGACCGACCATGAGGTCGTGGGAGCTTCCGATCTCGATCGGGCGCAGGGCCGAGGCGGGCGCTTCGATCCGCAGCACCGCCAGGTCCTTCTCTCGGGCAACGCCTGCAAGGGACGCCTTCCAGGTGGTGCCGTCCGCCAGAGTGACCTCGGCGCGGTCGGCGTCCGCGATGACGTGGAAGTTGGTGACGACGTTTCCGGCCTTGTCCCATACGAAGCCCGAACCGGTTCCGCTCGGGATTTCCATCACGTTGAGCCTGAAGAAGTCGCGCCGGACCGCGAGCGAGGTGATGTAGACGACTGAAGGGGACGCCTTCTCGAAGAGTGCAGTGACACTCAGCTCTCCCTCGGTGAGCGTGCTGCGGGCGGCGACCGGACGGGGGACGGCCTCTTGCGGGTCGGGTCGCTCTCCATTGGCCAATGAGCTGACGGCAATGCCGGCCGCGAACCCTATGGCGACCAGCAGGAATCCGAACAGGCTGCGCGCTCCGTTCATCCGGCCTCACCTCCTCCTCCAGGCAGTTCAGCCATAGTATAGCGCCGAGGACCGGGGTAGGGAGAATGAAGAAAGTCGAGTGCACAGTGCATCGCCGGTCGCAGTAGGAAGGTGGTGATAGTGACGCCGGTCAACTCCTGCAGCGCCCGGTTGTGGCACAATGGAGGCGCCGATTAACGAGAAATGTAGGGGAGGCCTCGGTTGAGGAAACTGGTTGTATTGGCGGCCGTCGTCGCGGGTGTATTGCTTGCGTTCAACTACTTCACCACCGGAGAGCTCACGCTTTTTCCGGGGGACTCCTCGAGCGAAGCGGAGCGGCAGGTCAACCGGCTGCGGGGTGAGTTCCGCGAGGCTGCCCGGGAGTACCGCCAGGCGGGTCGCGAGGCCGCGCTCAGTGGGATGGACACCACCTACGCGGCAGAGGCGGCCTTGGCGGCCGTCGATCGCGTGGAAAAGGACCTCAAGACCCTGCGCAAGACCATCGACGAGTCGCTCAAGGGAGAGGTGGACGACCTCCTGCGTGAGATCAAGAAGTACAAGACGAGTCTCGGCTGAGTTGCTCCCGGGAACGGGGTGGTCGAGCACCGAGGCGCCACCACGCTTTCCGGATGTACATGCGCCGAAGAGCCTGGAACGCGCGGCCTTTGGTCTGCCGGTCCTTGCGATTGGCGAGCGATTTCATGAGCCTCCGCCGGACTCCTTTCCGAGACGG
>JBGMRN010000020.1:0-18245 GCA_048061535.1 Thermoanaerobaculales bacterium
TGGTGCGAAAGGGGGGACTCGAACCCCCACAGACCGAAGTCCACAAGATCCTGAGTCTTGCGCGTCTACCAATTCCGCCACTTTCGCACACAAGCGGGAGCAGATTTTAGATGCGGGCCGGTTGGGTGTCAAGCAATTCCCGCCGCGATTCGCACGGCGAATCGTGGCGGGAATTGCTGATGGACATTCATTTTGTCGGACCGGGGTGGTAGGCTTGCGCGGGGCTTTGTTGACGAAAAACCAGAAGGAGGTGTGTGATGCGTCTGAATGGGAAGGCGTTTGCTCTGGCCTGTGGCGTGTTCTGGGGATTGACGATCTTGGTTATGACGGTGTGGCTGGTGGTGTTGGGCTCCGAGGGCCAGCTGATGCAGCAGCTCAACCACTTCTACTTCGGCTACAGCGTGAGCTGGCTGGGAGCGCTCGTGGGCGCCGTGTGGGGATTCGTGGATGGCTGCATTTGCGGTTGGATCTTCGCCTGGCTCTACAATAAGATCGCCGGCGAGTAGAACCCGCCGAAGGAATGAGGAATTAGGAATTTCAGCTCATCCTTCGTGATGGGACGGCACGAGTTGCGAGCATTTTGCTGGATCATCACAATGTGCAGGGGACGGTGGCGAGGATTCAGCTCAGTATTCTGACCGGCCTTCGCGATCGGCCAGGATATCATTGAGTTTCCTCGATCCCAATTCCCGAGCCCGAAGGGTGCGTCGGGCTTTTCAAGACCAAGAAGAAAGGTGTTAACTACCAGCATGGAACTCGTCGTGGAACTGGATCGTGAGGATGACGGTCGTTGGATCGCGGAAATCCCGACCTTGGCAGGTGTCATGGCTTATGGGAAGACTCGCGATGACGCGCTGCGGACCGTCGAGGCACTCGCTCACCGCTATTTGTGTTTCAATGAGCGGCGATGACTGAACGACACTCTGAGAAAGAACTCGACTCGAACGATCTTCTGGCTGCCATCAAGAGGCGCGGGCGCAAGGGTCTGACGATCAAGCAGCTGGTGAACCAGCTTGCTGCTGAGCAGAAGATCGAGCGCTCGGAGGCGCGGCGGGCGCTGCGACCTGTTCTGCGTGAGCTTCAGCGCGACGGAATGGTGGTGCTCGGCCGGGGCAAGCGCTACTTCGTCGCCGAGGCTTCGGACCTGGTGCAGGGCACCCTCCGTCGGGTTGCCGGGGGGCACGTTGAGATTGCCCAGGGGGATGCCACCCTTCCGGCAGTTCGGATTCCGCCGCGCGGCATGCGCGGCGCCCTCGATGGCGACCTCGTCCTGGTGCGGGTCGAGCAGCCGCGGCGGAAGGCGCGTGCCGACGGGGTGCTCGAGGGGGTGGTGGTCCGGGTCCTCGAACGCAGCCGGCGTGAGGTCGTGGGCCGTTGGGTCGCCGGCTCCGGGCGTCCCCACGTGCGGCCGCTCGAACGACGGGTGCGCTTTACGGTGACGCCGACCTCGTCCCGCGTGGAGGGCGAGCCGGCCGACGGCGAGCTGGTGGTGATCTCGGTGGATACGGTGGACGGCCGGGGGCAGCACGCCAAGGGGTCGTTGTTGGAGCGGATCGGGCGCCCGGTCGATCCCGGCGTGGTGGAGCGTGCGGTGCTCCGGCTGCACGGCATTCCGGTGGAGTTCCCGGCCGAGGCGCTGGCCCAGGCCGAGGGGCTGCCGGCCTCGATCGGCGCGGAAGATCTCGCGGGTCGCGAAGATCTTCGGGATCGGCCGACCATCACCATCGACGGTCGCACGGCGCGCGATTTCGATGACGCGGTGAGCGCGCGGCCGGCGCCGGGTGGCGGCATCGAGGTCGAGGTCCACATCGCCGACGTTAGCCACTATGTGGGCAGTGGGACGGCGTTGGATGCGGCGGCGCGGGAGCGGGGGACCAGCGTCTATCTGCCCGGGCTCTGCGTTCCGATGCTGCCGGAACGGTTGTCCAACGACCTCTGCTCGCTGCGCGAAGGGGAGGACCGGCTGACATGGTCGGTGCGCTTTACCGTCGGCCGCAAGGGGAAGATCAGCCGGCGATCGACCTGCGCATCGGTGATCCGTTCGCGGCGGCGGTGCACCTATGCCGAGGTGGCCGAGTGGCTCGAGAACCCGCGCGCGGAATGGCCGTCCGAGACCGGTGAATTCGCCGATTCGCTCGAGCTGCTGGCCGAGGCCGCGGGCCGTCTCGGATCAGACCGCCGGCGACGGGGGAGCCTCGACTTCGATCTCGCCGAGCCCGAGCTGCTGCTCGATCCCTCCGGAAGGGTGGTGGCGATCCAGCCCGCCGCCCGCAACCGCGCCCACCGCCTGATCGAGGAGCTGATGGTGGCCGCCAACCGCTGCGTTGCGGAAATCCTGATCGATGCCGCCCAACCGGCCCTCCACCGCGTCCACGATCACCCGGAGGCGTCGAGGGTGGTGGAGCTCAAGCAGGTGATGGCCGACATCGGCCTGCACCTGAAGGGCAAGCCCGATGCCCTGCCGCCGAGCGCACTGCAGGCGCTTCTCGAGGAGGCCGACGGTCGGCCTGAGGAGCGCCTGGTCGACATGCTCGTGCTGCGCACTCTGGCGCGGGCGCTTTACAGCCCGGAGCCGCGCGGCCACTACGCGCTGGCCACCGGCGAGTACCTGCATTTCACCTCGCCGATCCGCCGCTATCCCGACCTGGTTGTCCACCGGATGCTGCGACGGCTGCAGGAGGAGGGGCCGTTGCCCGACGGCGACGAGCGGGAGGCGGTGGAGGAGGAGCTCGTGAGGCTGGGTGAGTCGTGCTCGGCCGCCGAACGGCGGGCCGAGGCCGCGGAGCGCGCGGCGGTCGAGTGGAAGACGGTGCTTTTCCTGCGCGAGCGGGTCGGCGAGGTCTTTGCCGGCCACATCTCCGGGGTCAAGGCCTTCGGGCTCTTCGTGCGTCTGGACGAGATCTCGGTCGACGGTCTCATTCACATCTCGGAGCTGACGGATGACTTCTACGAGTTCGACGAGGTTCGCCACCGGCTGATGGGGGAGAGGCACCGGCGGGTTTGGCGCCTCGGCGACGCGATCCGCGTGCGCCTGGTGCGGGTGGATCTGGACGCGATGCAGCTCCAGTTCGTGCCCGCGGACATGAAACCGGATGCGCGTGCCGCGCGAGGAGGCAAGCGCGGGCGCCCAGGTCGGCGGAGACCGCGCTAGCCCGCATATCTCACCAGATTTCGTCGCGAGGGGTGCAAGGCGCCGTGCGTGTCTGCGCTCTCGTTGTTTTGGGAGTGAAGTCGTACTTGCGGTACGTCGAACGACCAAATCGAGAAAGCGCAGACACGCACTGGGCATTGTGCTCCGCAGCAGAAAGATGGTGAGATGTGCGGGCTAGAGTGGGTGGTCCCGCAGAAATTCCAGCATGGTCGGCTCCCAGTCGATGTTTCCCCCGTCTTCGACGCCGTCGGGCCAGTGCAGGTGGTTGAGGAAAGCGACGGTTCTGCTGCACAGCCGGGCCGGCGCGCACCAGCGGGTCGAGGCGCCGCTGTAGGTCACGAGCAACCAACTGACGTTTGGGTTCAGAATGTGTTTGCGTAACGTGTCGATCCAGGCTTCTGCGACGTTTCCTGGAGTTGTGGTGCCTCCGTCACTGCGAAACCGTTCATCCTGAGCTTCGTTGCAGGCGATCCCATCACACGATCGCGAAATGAGCAGCAGGGGAACATCGGATGTCGGGTAGGGGTCCTGTTTGCATGATGGCTCGAAACCGTGGGCGACATTCTCGAATGGATCTCCGCCGCTGTAAATGGCAGCCGCAGCCACGCGATTGCCGTTGGGGGTGGTCGTGTGATGACGGGCGATCGCGTAGAGGGCTGCGAATCGGCCGCCGTTTGACCACCCCATGACGAAAATCCTCAAGGGGTCGACGTCTCCTTCGGCGACCAGGTGGTCGATCACCGCGTCGAGGTGCGCGATGTCCGGGTTGCTGGAAGGTGAGTTGAGGTCCCGATAGTAGCTATCGTGCTTGGTTCCGTCCTGCGGATCGGACGTCGGCCAGTGGAGGTTGCGCGGCTGCGGGGAGACGATCATGAATCCGGGTTGGCCGGCACCATCGGCGAGGTTGAAAGACGATACCTTTCCGCGCAGCGAGGTCGTATCGTAGAGAGATGCGGCGTGTCCGCCCGATCCCGGAATCCACACGACCAGCGGCCAGCCGGAAGGGGGCGCGGCGGCTGACGGCCGCGCCTCACAGCGGTAACGAAGCACGCCGTTGCCGTCGAGCCATGTCCTGGGGGGGCCGTCGTCGAACGCCGGTCGACCCCAACCCAAACCTCGTTCGCCGGTAACGCACGCGGGCTGGTCGCTCGGATGGTCGATCCTGAACACCGGCGGATCCAGGAATGCATAGGTCGGGAGCAGGTTGACGCAGGGCAGGTCGGGTGTGCACACGGGCGCCGGAGCGATCGTACCGATCGACGCGTTGCATCGCACCTGTGGGACCTGCCGTACGCGCCCCGACGGGCGCCTCGGGGGTGGCGGATCCGTGTTGGAATCCCTCTCGGCGTTTCGCCACTGCGAGTGTTGTCCACGAACTCCGGCCGGTGCTGCGGCGGCCTCCACCACCGCATCCCCAACGATGCAGGCAAGCGACGCCAGGATGGCGCCGGCAACGAGCATTCGCGAGGAATGCTGTGGACGTTTCTTCAAGGTCAGCGCGGATTCCATTTCGAAAGCTCCACGATGTTTCCGTTGACCAACCGCCGATTGAATCGAGATCCGGAACACCCGTTCGCCTTGATCGCTCGACCAGTAGTATGGCATGTTAATTGTTCGGGCGAGGCCGCATATCTCACCAGTTTCCGGATGGGAACGAGCGGGAGGCCGAGAATGTCGTCGGTTCTCAGGGAGTTGTCGATGGGCAAAAAGCTGGTGAAGATACTGATCGCGGTCGGGCTCCTGGTCGTGCTGTCCTTCATCGCCTCGGTGTGGATGATCTGGAGACGCCCGCTCACGGTCGACGCGATGTTCAGCCGTCTTGCGCTCGACAGGCTGGGTTTTGAAAAGACCCGAATGGCCACTCCCGCGGGCCGGATGACGGTGTGGGAGGGCGGCGCCGGGCCGTGCATGGTCCTGCTACACGGCGCCGGAGACCAGGCGGGCGCCTGGGCGCGGATGGTTCCTCCGCTCCTTCAAACCTACCGGGTGATCATCCCGGATCTTCCCGGTCATTGGAAGAGCGAGCCGCGGAGCGGGCCGCTGTCGGTGGGGCAGGTTTTGGCCGGGGTCGAGGCTTTGATGGAGGGCCGTTGTGGCGGGGAACGAGCGATTCTGGTGGGAAACTCCCTCGGCGCGTGGATCGCCATGCTCTACGCCCGCGAGCATCCCGACCGGGTCGAGCGGGTGGTGGCCGTCAACGGCGGCGCCCTCAGGATGGTGAACCCCACCGTCAATCTCTTCCCGGCGGATCGCCAGGAGGCGCGCGCCACGATGAAGGCGCTCATGGGTCCAGCCACGCCACCGATCCCGGGCTTTGTTCTCGACGATTTCGCGCGCCGCGCGAGGAAGGGACCGGCGGGACGGCTAGCCCAAACCGCCGATGAGATGGATGCTTACCTGCTCGACGGGCGTCTGGACGAGGTCGTCGTGCCGGTCGAGCTGGTGTGGGGGGATGCTGATGGGCTGCTCACCCTGGCCTACGCCCAGCGTTTGCTCGACGGTCTGCCGAAGGCCCGGCTCCATCCGGTGCACGGCTGCGGCCATGTTCCGCATCGGGAGTGCCCGGACAAGGTCTTGGAGGCGCTGACCAAGGCCCTCGCCCTGCCGCCGCCGGATGGGATCGTCAAGGAGGAGGGCGGGCCAACCGCCGATCTCCGTCTGGAGTTTCTGCAATAATTGGATTGAGAGCCGGATGGATTTGATGGGCGGCGTGAAGGTGGACGCCGGGCGGTTGGAACGGAGTTGCGGCACATGGCAGGTGGCTGCCGGAAGCAGGTGAATAATGTGGTGGATTGACCCTTCGGCCCTGTCCCGGATCGGCGGTCCGGTGGAGGCGGAGCAATGAACGGCGGGTTGACCGCGGGTTTGCTCTTCGGTGTCGCGGTCGTGTGCGGTGCAACCGGCTTCGTGCTCCTGCATCTTGCGAAGGTCATGCCGGAAAGTTGCAGCGCGAGTCGGGTCACGCCGTGGCTGGGCGGCGCCGTCGCGGCGATCGGGTCCGCCACCCTCGTGGGCTGGGCGCTTCTGATGCCGCCCTGGTGGATTGCGGCGGGGACGGCGGTCCTGCTTGTGGGCTGCGGCGCGCGGGCGGCATTCAGCCTGGCGGCGGTTGCGGAGGCGGAGGTGCGTTCGCTTCGCGACACGGTCCGCGATCTCGAGGCGACCCGGCAACATCTGCTGCGGCTGGCGGAGGCCGATCCTCTCACCGGCTGCGCCAACCGCCATGCCCTGCGTGCCTGGTTCGAGCGATGGGAAGGGGGCGAGCCGGTTTCCGTGGTGCTGGTCGATGTCGACGATCTCAAGCGGATCAACGACCGCCACGGCCACACCGCCGGCGACGAAGCCCTGTGTCTGGTGGCCGAGGTGCTCAAATCGTCCACTCGCCCCGGCGATCTGGTGGTGCGCTGGGGTGGGGACGAGTTCGTCGCAGTGCTCCAGGGCGCCGGGCTCGACACCGCTCAACTCAGGTTCTCCGGGTTGATTCGTTTTCTTCAGGAGTCGGCAACCGGTTTCCCATATGACGAGCCGTTGCGGGTGAGCTGGGGGGTCTCCTCATGCGCCTCGGCGGCGGATATTGCGGGCGCTCTGGCGGAGGCAGACGAGAAGATGTACGCCATGAAGCGACGCAAGGGGAATGCTGAGGAGAGAACCTGAACACCGGCGAAGCACATCTGGCCTCGGTTCGGGGGCTCGGGCGGCCGCCGATCGCGTTTCGAGAGCGCTCAGAGCGCACGAGGTTGGCATCGATCACCGGCAAGAACCGTTTTTCTTAGGTTTTAAGGAGAGTGCATGAGCCAGCTCCATTTGCTCGGCGAGCGGCGATTTTGGCCACTGTTTTGGACTCAGTTCCTGGGTGCGTTCAACGACAATCTGTTCAAGAACGCCCTGGTGATCCTGGTCGCCTACCGGTCGATGACTCTTCTCGGCGCTGGTTCACAGGCGATTGTGGTGGCCAGTGCCGGGATCTTCATCGCGCCGTTCTTCTTCTTCTCAGCCACCGCAGGCCAGCTCGCCGATCACTTCCCGAAATGGAGGCTGATTCGCTGGGTGAAGCTCTGGGAGATCGGGGTCATGGGTCTCGCGGGCGTCGGTTTCGCAACCGACAGCCTGGCCCTGCTGCTGGTTGTTCTCTTCATGATGGGAATGCAGTCCACGTTCTTCGGCCCCGCGAAGTACGCCATCCTCCCCGAGTTGCTCGACGAGCAGAGCCTGGTGGGTGGCAACGCTCTGGTCAGCATGGGGACCTTTCTCGCGATCCTGCTCGGAACGATCACCGGCGGCCTGGTGGTGGCGGGCGGAGAGGTCTGGGTCTCACGCCTCGGTCTCCTGGTCGTGGTGGTTGCGGTGCTCGGGCTCGGAACCAGCCTCTTCGTGCAGCGCACGCCGGCCGCCAACCCGACGCTCGAGGTGCGACTCAACCCGGTCACTCCGACCATCGATATTCTTCGGGTGACGCGCCGAATCCACTCGATCTTCCTGTCGGTTCTCGCCGTTTCCTGGTTCTGGTTCCTCGGTGCTTCGTTCCTGTCTCTGCTCCCGAATTTCGGCAAGGACATTCTCGGGGGAGGGGAGACGGTGGTGACCCTCTGCCTCGCGACCTTCTGCGTCGGCATCGGTGTCGGATCGATGCTGGTCGAGCGTTTGTCGAGGCGTCACCTCGAGCTGGGTCTGGTCCCCCTCGGATCGATCGGTATCAGCGTCTTTGCGATCGACCTTGGTTTCTCGGGCTGGCGATTCTCGGCCCCCGCGGACGGCTCGATGCTCACCGCCGCCGAGTTCCTGCGATGGCCGGTGGGTCTCCACGTTTTACTGGACCTCTTCATGATCGCTGTTTTCTCGGGCTTCTACACGGTGCCGTTGCTCACCTTCATCCAGCAGCGCTCCGACAGCTCCGAGCGCTCGCGAGTGATCGCCGGCAACAACATCCTCAACTCACTGTTCATGGTCGTGTCGTCGGTGATGCTGGTGGTGCTGCTCGCCTCGGACTTTTCCATCCCCGCGATCTTCGTGATTCTCGCCCTGCTCAACGTCGGAGCGGCCTTATACATTTACACCGTGGTTCCCGAGTTCCTGCTCCGCTTCGTTTCATGGTGCCTGGCCAACCTGTTGTATCGGCTGCGGGTCGAGAACCAGCAAGGCATCCCAACCGAGGGCCCGGCGGTGCTGGTGGCCAACCATGTCAGCTTCGTCGACTGGCTGTTGATCTCCTCGGTTTCACCGCGGCCGGTCCGCTTCGCCATGGCCGAGGAGTACTCCCGGTTACCGATGGTCCGCTTCCTCTTTCGCGACGCCAAGGTGATTCCGATCACCTCGGCGCACAACGACCCGGAGCTGTTGGAACGCGCCTTCGATCGCATCGCCTCCGAGCTCGAAGCGGGCGAGCTGGTGTGCATCTTCCCCGAGGGGCGGATCACCACGGACGGAAAGCTGAGTCCCTTCCGTCCGGGGATCGAGAAGATCGTCGAGCGAACCCCGGTTCCGGTCGTGCCGGTCGCCCTCGTCGGCTTGTGGGGGAGCTTCTTCAGCCGCAAGGGAGGCAAGGCGATGAGCCACCCGTTCCGGAGGTTCTGGTCTCGGGTGACGGTGCGGGTGGGGGCGCCGGTCCCGCCGGAGAACGTCACCGCTCTCGGCCTCGCCGAGCGGGTAGCGGCCCTCGGAGGATGGGAGGCGCCGGAGGCGTTCGCAACGCCTCCGGCGAATTAGGAATTAGGAATGAGGAATTAGGAATTGTCGGCGCGGCGAGGCGACCGCGGACATTGAGGCGCGAGTTCCCGCTTGACATTGTTTTGAACGGGGACTATGTTGAAGATGTTACTCGTGTAACACTAACGCGAGCGCATTAACAGAAAGTGGGAAGAGCATGGCGAGACGACGGGAGCTTCCGGCACTTTCGCGAGCCGAACTCGACCTGATACGCATTCTGTGGTCCGACGGCCGGCTCAGTGCTCGTCAGGTTCACAATCGGCTGGGCGAAGACTACAACTGGGCCTACTCCACGACCCGTACGATGCTCGATCGAATGGTGGCCAAGGGCCACCTGAAGCGGGAGGGCTTTCACGGTGTCAATCTGTTCACGCCGATCATCTCCCGTCCGCAGGGGTTGGCGCGGTTGGTTCAGGACTTTGCGGAACGGGTTCTCGAGATGGACCCGAGCACGGTCATCGCCCTGTTCGCAAACGGATCTCGACTGTCCCCATCCGAACTGGAGGAGCTCGCCCGGTTGATCGAGGTTGCCGACCCCGAGGGGGGCGGTGCGAGATGAGCGCGCCGGCCGCCGATCGCGTCGCCGCCGTCATTCCCTGGTTGATGGCCGCTCTGACAGCCAATACGATCTTCGCCGCGTGCGCCGCACTGGTGATCGTCGGACTGCTTTGCCTGCTGCGTGTGCGGAGTCCGTCGATCCTGTACCTGGGATGGTCGCTGGTCCTGGTGCGGATGGCCCTTCCCCCCGGCCTGTCGGCCGCCTTCAGCCTGCGCTCTTTTCTCGAGCGCGCGTGGCAGTGGGTGTCGGCCGGCGCGGCTCCGGGAGGCGGGGCGACCGGCTTTGGTGGTGCGTGGATCCCAGCCGGCCTGGAAGTCGTGCCTGGAGATACCGCATCGATCGTTCCCTGGACTGTGGCGGCCTTCTTGATATGGCTTGTGGGCAGCGTCCTGGTGGCGACTGTGCTGGTGCGGCGATTCCGATGGTACCGTCGCATCGCGCGTACCGCGACGCCGGTTTCTCGACCTGAGGTCGTGGCCATCGCGAACGCCTGGCGGGATCACTTTCGAGTGACCCGGCCGGTCCGAGTGGTCAGCTCTGATCGCTGTCTGACGCCCTTCGCGAGTGGCTTGAAGCGCCCGGCGATTTTCCTGCCGGAGGTGATGCTCGGTTGGTCGAATGCCGCCCTCGGGCCTGTCATCGCACATGAGATGGCTCATATCAGCAGGCTCGACGAGCTGTGGACCGTGCTCGCCAACGTGGTGCGTGCGGCGCATTTTTTCAACCCGTTGGCCTGGGTGGCGGTCGCTCGACTGGCGGCGAATCGTGAGCTTGTGTGTGATGGGCGTGTGCTTTCGTCCGGCCAGGTGGCGCCCGATCGTTACGCCCGTAGCATGCTCGGCGCAATGCAGATTAATCTCTTTGGAGCGGCCCGCGCCGACGTCGTACTTGGGTTGACCGACCGGAAGAAGGGAGTTGCGATGAGACTCGAACGCGTGAGGTCCGGCGTGCGGCCGCGGTCGCTGAAACCGATGACAATGTTGGCGGGCGTCCTCGCGGCGCTGCTCTTCGTACTGCCGATGGGAGCGAACGACGCTCGACCCGGCGACACGCCGGCTGCATCTGGCCAGGAGCAGGAGATCGCTCAACAGCCGGAAGCCGTCATGGAACCCGAAATCGTCACGGAGATCGACGGCCGGCCGGTCTACCGCGCGGTTGTCGGCGGACCGCTGACGATGCCGGTGAGGATTTCGGGCGCCGGCCCCGAGTACACCGCCGAGGCACGGGCTGCCCGCGTCCAGGGAGTCGTGGTTCTCGAACTGACCATCTCTGATGCCGGTGATGTCGTCGACATCGAGGTGTTGCGGGGATTGCCGCTCGGTCTCACCGAGGCCGCCAAGAAAGCAGTCTGGCAGTGGCAGTTCGAACCGGCACGGCTGGACGGCCGGCCGGTACCGGTGCTCTTCATCGCATCGGTTCGGTTTCACCTCAACGCTGAGGAAGAGACCATCATATCGGGCTTGAACCTGGCTGGCGGCGACAAGAGGGCGAGCGAGGAGCTGCAGCGGCTGAGAGATCTGCTCACGGGCCTGCTGGAGCGGGAAACCACCGGCGATGTGCGGGTATCGCGGATCGACGTCCGCGACCGACAACTCGTGATGTCGGTCGTGGCGCCCGGGCAGAGCTCGATCGAGGCCTTTGCCGCGCGCATGCGCGCTAATCCCGGGCTCGATGAGGTCCAGGTTGGCGCGATCGGAAACCGGGAAAACGGTTCGGTCGAGGCGGAGCTTGTACTCCATCGAGCTAGCCCGCATATCTCACCACGTGTCCAATAAGGACGGCGAACTCGAAACGAAGAACCCCGCCCGCCGGGCGGGGTTCTTCCCTGTTCTTCATCAGCAATTCTGCATCGGAAGCGACTCGGCATCCGAGGCCGAGTCGCCTCCGATGCAGAATTGCCCTACCACAATCTGACCGCGACCCGAACCCCGTCTTCGGTGGAAACGGTCACCAGGTTGCCGTTGTCGGCGGCGTGCAGGACGTTGAAGATCAGAGCGGGGTCGAAATGCTCCCAGTCCCAGTTTTCGAGGGCCTCGTACACGCCGTCGACAGGAATCCTGCAGTGCACCACCGCATCGTCGGCATCGACCGCGATGAGCAGGTTGTTGCCCTCTTTTTCGATGTTGACGTTAGCTTCGTCGGTGCGCACCGTGACCAACGTGGCGTCAGGCGCGTCGAGCAGCGATCGGACCGTGGCCAGAACGAGCTCGCGTTGCGCTCTGGCCTCGGGTGGAACTTCCGTCCCGTCGAAGACGCTCTCAGGAATCAACCCGGCCGCAATATTCGCGGCAAGAAGCGGGAAGGGTAGCTTGACGTGCACCGGGTCGTCGAGCTGGACATCCACCACCACCCAGTCCACCAGCAGGGTCGCGGTGAGCATCCCGGCGATACCGGCCAGCAGGACGGCGCCGACGGTGGACAAGCCTTTCTCGCGCACGGCTACTGGATCCACACGCGTACGTTGGCTTCGTCCGAAGTGACCTTCACCAAGGTCCCGTTGGGAAGGGTGTCGAAGCTCTCGAGGAGAGCCGCGACGTCGATGGTGCTGGTCTCGCCGAGGGTCAAGGCATCCATCATCTGCAAGGGGAGGGTCACCTCCACCACTGCATTGTCGCCTCCCTTTTCGTTGACGTTGACGTAGAGGGTGCCGCCTTCCTTGCGGACGTTCACGTCGGCCTCGTCCGAGGTCACGGTCACGAACTTCCCGTCGGGCGCCTCCTTGACTGCGGCCATGATTTCGAGCCAGTTCACGTCCATGTCATCCAGGTCGAGGTCGATCTGTCCGCCGTGGAAATTCTTCACGTTGACATTTCGGAGCACTGTCAACACCAGGCTCAGCGGGAGGTGAACCTCCACGTTGGTGTTGGTCGCGGGCTCGGTGACGTTGACATTGATCCACCGGGTATCTTCGCCCGCCGTCGCCGCGGTCGAGAGCAGCAGGACCAGGGTTGCCAGAACCAGGATTCTCCGTTGCATGCCACACCTCCGTTTGTCTTTCATGCAAGCTGACGATCGATGGAAGTTCTCGTTAACGATCGCGCTCACTCTGATCAACGGAGGAGGGGGCGAAAGGTTCGCAAGCAATTCGTGGTTCGGCGGCCGAACCACGAATTGCGGTTAGGAATTTGGAATTCGGAATTCCAAATTCCTAAGTTGAGGCTTTCGGCATTACTAGCCACAGCACGAGGTAGACCAGGATGCCGGGAAATGCGGCGGAAAGGATCGACACGACGACGTAGAGGATGCGGAAGGTGGTTGGGTTCCAGCCGAGCCACTCGGCGAACCCGCCGCAGACCCCGGCAATCATGCGGTTGGTGGCGGACCGCTTGAGCGATTCGGCGTTCTTCATGATGCCTCCATGGTCGAGATACGGACCCATAGACCCAGAGTTCTGTGGAGAGGATAGAACAAAACTGTAGGATGCGGTGGATGAGAAGCGGGATACCACTTCCTGAACCGATCTTCGGGGGACTTCTGGTGGGTGGAGCGAGCCGGCGGATGGGTCGGCCCAAGGCAACGCTGCCCTTCGGTGAGCGGAAGTTGGCCGAGGTTGCCGCCGATGCCCTGTCGGCCTCGGTCGCAGAGATCGTGCTCCTGGGGGCCGGTCCGGTGCCCGGTTCTCTTGCCGACAATCGGCGCTTGCCGGATCCTCCAGGATTGGAGGGCCCGCTGGCCGGCCTGCTCGCGGCCCTGCGGTGGGCGCCGCATGCGGCGTGGGTGATTGCGGCCTGTGATCTGCCCCGGGTGATGCCCGAGGCGGTTGCATGGTTGATCGCCCAGCGTCGCTCGGGTCAGTTGGCGGTACTTCCGCGGGTCGGACCGGGTTTCGAGCCGCTGCTCGCGATCTACGAGCCGGAGGCGGGGCCCTTGCTCGAGGAACTCGTTTCCTCGGGCCGGCGGGCGCCACGTTTGATTGCGGCCCATCCGGCCGTCGCGACTCCGGAACCACCCCCGGAGATCGTCAACTGTTGGCAGAACGCCAACACGCTGAAGGGCCTCCCGCCGGCGTGATCAGTCGGCCGCGGCGGTGGTTGCACCGCCGAAGAAGCGGCGGCGGAAGAACAGGGAAACGTGGACCAATCCGATGAGCACCGGCACCTCCACCAGGGGTCCGATGACCGCGGCGAAAGCAACGCCGGAGGAGATGCCGAAGGTGGCGATGGCGACCGCGATGGCGAGCTCGAAGTTGTTCGAGGCCGCTGTGAAGGAAAGTGTGGCCGATTTCTCATAGTCGGCGCCGACCTTCTTCGACATGAAAAACGACACCAGGAACATCACTACGAAGTAGATTCCCAGCGGGATGGCGATGCGCACCACGTCCAACGGGAGCTGGACGATAACCTCACCCTTGAGCGAGAACATGACGACGATGGTGAACAACAGGGCGATGAGGGTCATGGGGCTGATCCTGGGGATGAACTTCGTGTGATACCACTCCTTGTCCTTGAGGGTGATCAGCGTGAAGCGGGTGAGGATGCCGGCCAGAAATGGTATGCCGAGGTAAATGAAAACACTCTTTCCGATCTCGCCGATGGTGATGTGGACCGCGGAGCCGGTGAGACCGAAGAACGGAGGAAGCACGGTGATGAAAACCCAGGCGTAGACCGAAAAAAAGAGCACCTGGAATATGGAGTTGAAGGCCACCAGTCCGGCGCAGTACTCGGTATCACCCTGCGCGAGCTCGTTCCACACGATGACCATGGCGATGCAGCGGGCGAGGCCGATGAGGATCAGACCGACCATGTACTCGGGCTTGTCGGCGAGGAAGGCGACGGCGAGGGCGAACATCAGCACCGGGCCGACGACCCAGTTCTGAACCAGAGAAAGCATGAGTACTTTCCAGTTACGGAAGACCCGGCCCATCTCCTCGTAGCGGACCTTGGCCAGCGGCGGGTACATCATCAGGATGAGGCCGACGGCGATCGGGATATTGGTCGTACCGACCGAGAACCGGTCCCAAAAAACGGCGATGCCGGGCCATCGATAGCCCCAGCCGACTCCCAACGCCATCGCGATGAAGATCCACAACGTCAGGTAACGGTCGAGCAGCGAGAGCTTCTCGGCGACGCTTTCAGATGCAGACATCATTCCTCCGTTTGTGGCGTTTCAGAATAAGACCAGGTCGCACATTTCAGCGCCCTCCGGACGAAACCCGGTGAGAGGTGCGGGCCTGGGCGTTCTCCGACAGCCCGGTCTCGGCCCTCCTGAAACCGAGTCGGCAGAGGTCTTCGACCGGGAAAGATCGCAGCTCGTTGACCAGTTGGGCGTCGGCGACCAATTGTGGGTCGTCCACAAGCGAGGCCAGCAACGCCTCGATCACCGACCGGGCGCCGCCGTCCGTGGTCAGGCCGACGTGAACCCAACGCCCGTACTTGCGTTCGACCGTCAAGCCCGCCTGCTTCAGCTCCTTGAGGTGGGCGGACACGGTCGACGGCGCGAGCTCGAGGACCTCAATGATCTGGCACACGCAAAGCTCGCCGGAATCGAGCATGGCGATGACTCTCAGCCGGGCAGGGTGACCGAGCGCCCGTGCTACAGCAACCGCGGAGTCCAGATTGGAAACTCTCATTTCGTCAACTCGCGAAATATAGTACTATTGAGCTTCAAAGGCAAGGAGATCTCGTGAAATGAACGACCGGCAACGCGTATTGATCCTGTGTACCGGAAATTCCTGCCGCTCGCAAATGGCCCAGGGGTGGATCAATGCTGAGTTCGGCGACACTTGGGAAGCGCGCTCGGCGGGCACTCGGCCGTCGGAGCGAATCCATCCGATGGCGGTGGAGGCCATGGCCGAGGTTGGGGTGGATATCTCCGGAGGGGTTCCGGAGAATGTCGACCGTTGCCTTGATCAGCCGTGGGACCTCGTGATCACCGTTTGCAACTCGGCCCGGGAGAGCTGCCCCGTTTTTCCGCGGCCGGTCGAGACGCTCCACATCGCCTTCCCCGACCCGGCGGAGGCGCAGGGGTCCGATGCCGACCGGATGGAGGTTTTCCGCAACGTTCGAGACGCCATACGTGAACGTCTGCTGCCCGAGGTGCGCCGTCGAGGCTGAACCGCGCTGATTTTGCCGGCGGCCGTCATGGCGACGGGGTTAATCTCAGGCCGGGTCGTCCCCACGCTCGAGATGCCGGAAAGTGGGCAGCAACTTTTCGAAGATCAAAAGCAGTACGAACGGTATCAAGAGGATTACTGCTGCGGCCAGGACTCCCTCCTTGTCGAACATCTCCGGGATGTACTTCTCGCGAAAGCCGCGCATGCTCTTTGAGAACATCTGGCCGCCGATGACGACGTTCCATCGCATCGCCATCACCTGGAGCAGGAGCAGCAACGAGGCGACCATCGAGAGGGTGTTGCGGATCCGGTCGTCCATATAGCGGTCCATCAGCACCACGATGGCGAGCAGAATCAGAGGGATCAGCCCTCCCACAACCATCTGGATCGAGATGAAGGAGAACGAGAGCTGGTGGGTGAGGAGATGTCCGATCACCTCCCACTCCTCGGCGCGCTCGTAGGCGAGCACCATGATCTCGAGCAGCTCCAAGGTCAGGGACATGATCATGAACAGCCACAGCCAACGGGCCATTGCCGAGATTACGCGGCGATCGATGGCCATGCCTTTGAGCTTCATGGCCACCTGATAGAGCACGATGAGCAGGGCGATTCCCGAGACCATCGCGGAGAACAGGAAGATGACCGGCATCAAGGGTGTCGACCACCACGGATTGGCCTTTACAGCCCCGAAGAGGAAGCCGACATAGCCGTGAAGAAGACAGGCCATGGGGATGCCGATGGCAGCCAGGATTCCGATGATCTTCTTGTCGATCGCGGCTGCTTCCTTGGAGGTGTCGTACACGCCGAGGGAGAAAAAGGAAAAGAGCCACCGCTTGAATCCACGGGAGCGGGCGGCTGTCTCGACAATATCAACCCGAAAGACGAACCACACCTCGAGCAGGAGGATGACGAAGTACGACGCATAGAGAACTCCGAACCCCGCCATCGCCGACGTAAAGTTCGGTGTGACGATGATGTTGATTGCCCGCTCCGGATGTCCGAGATGGTTGAGTAGCGGCAGCCCGGCCACCGCGAGGAAGCAAAGCGCGGTGGCGAGTGCGAATCGCCCGACGGGTCGGAGATCCTCGTTTCCGAAGACGTGGTAGAGCGAAGAGACGATGAATGCTCCGGCAACGAGACCGGTGATGTATGGGTACAGGACGATCATCAGGCTCCAGAGGATGTGCACGTCGTTGGGGAAGAGAAAGCCGGTCAGCTCGGGAAACATCAGCGCACCTCCATGTCCAGCCCGAGGTAGAAGCACTGCGGGCGGGTGAGTAGCTCGGGTTGCAGGACCTGGATTCGACGGGTTGCAAGAATATCGTTGACCGGGTCGTCGGGGTTCTCTCGGTCGCCGAGCTGGCGGGCCCCGACCGGGCAGATGCCCACGCATGCCGGGCTGAGACCCTTGCTGATACGGTGGTAGCACCAGGTGCACTTGTCCGCCGTGTGGGTCGTGGGGTTGATGAACCGACTCCCGTACGGGCAGGCCTGGACGCAGTAGCCACAACCGATGCAGTGTTCGACATCGACCAACACCACCCCATCACGGGTGCTGAAGGATGCGCCGACGGGACATACCTGGGTGCACGGCGTCGCTCTGCAGTGGTTGCACATCTTGGGCACGAAAAACGCCTTGCGGACGTTCATCCCGGTCGTCGTGGGATCGAACCCGTGTTCGCCTCCCGAGGGTGAGTCGACGAATGCGTCACCTTCGATCGGGATCTCATAGCGCTCGATCCAGGTCCGGTACATGTTCTCGGGTACCGAGTTTTCCGCGCGGCAGGCTCGGGCACACGAGCCGCAGCCGATGCACTTCGTGGTGTCGATGAGGTAGACCCAGCGATGGCGGTTCCAGTCATAGTCCTCGCCGGTGGCGGAGAGCGCCGTTCCCTCCGGGAGGATCAGGGCGATGACTGCTGCACCGGCCATCGCGCGGCCGGAACGCTGCACGAACTCTCGGCGCGAGACCTGACCGCGCCGAGAGTCCTGATTTGACGATTTATCTTTCATGAATATCCTCCGGGGGCTCAGATCGGCGAGTGTGGATCGTGGCAGTCGAAACACGCATCAAGGGTGAGTTCGCCGCCGTTTTCCAATACATGTTCGTTGACATCGACCTGCGGAAAATCGGCCGGGCGCGCGGACTCCGCGCGGTGACAGAGCTCGCAAAGCTCTCGGGTTCGGCGAATCGGCATGTCCCCGAGCTTCTCACCTTCCTCGAGGTCGAAATGGAGAGCTACCGGGCCATGGCACAGCTCACAACGAACCGGAGCGTGAACGCCGGCGGCGTGGTCTGCATACTCGGCGTCGTGACATGGTTCGCACGATTCGTCGCCGCCGTGGCGGATCGGCTTGGCACGGTGTTCGACGGCCGAAGCACCTCGGTACCAGCCGCTCTCACCCCAGGTCTCCGGGATGAAGAGCGACCTGCCAAGGATGAGAACCACGAGCCAGAAAAGGAGCAGAATGGCGGCCCGGAAAACGTGTTTGGCATGGATCAGGGGACTCTCAGGGTTCATGTTGAACCACCTCCATTGGTCGACTCGTTGGCCTGCAAACGGGGAAGCGACTCCCTTGCGAAAAGATGGCCGAGAAACGACTTCTCGGGTTTTAGCCTGGGGGGTTGCGGCAGGTGTTCCGCTGCCAGCAGCCAGCGCAGGGTCTTCTGCTCCGCGGGCTCGCTCTCAGGCAGTTTCTGGAGCCGGGCCTCGGGAACCACCAGCCAGCCGAGAAACGAGCGTTCCTCGACCCGATCGGTTTCTTCGGCCGGTTGGAGA
>JBGMRN010000020.1:18345-27052 GCA_048061535.1 Thermoanaerobaculales bacterium
CCAGCCGAGAAACGAGCGTTCCTCGACCCGATCGGTTTCTTCGGCCGGTTGGAGACGTTCGCGGACGAGGAGCCAACCAAGTGCCTGCAGCGTTTGGGGAGACGACCTGCGATCGGGTTCGCTCGGCGGCAGATTCTCCGATTTCAGCAACCATCGCCAGAACTCCTGGAGCTGAAAAAGCACCCGTCGGAACCTGTCTCGAGGTTCGATCATCGTGGTTCGTCCGGTGCGGTGACTGCGGGTGAATACAATTGAGCAATTCCACAAGAATGGTATCGTATTGATGACGTCGTTTCAAGATCAGGTGTTGGTTTTAAGACTCTATCGCAGGAGCTGTTCATGAATGATCGCGTCGAGAGGCTCGAGGAGGAGATTGGAAAGATTGGGGCCACAGTCGATCGTCTCGTCCGGCGGGTGGCTGCCCTCGAAGAGAGACTCACCCGGGCGCCGGGGATCACAGAGGAGGCGGTGAGAATCGGGGAAGAGGGTGGGCCGCCGGCCGAGGGAAAGGGTCCCTGGGACGGCATCGCCGGCACTCCGGCGCTGGCGGGTCGCAGCTTGCTCGTGCTGGCGGGCGCTTTCCTCCTGCGCGCTCTGACCGAGGGAGGAACGCTCCAGCCTGGCGCCGGGGTGGCGCTGGGGGTGGCCTACGCGATCGTCTGGATCGTGGCTGCAGCGCGGGCGGCGAGGGGTGGGGTTCGAGGAAGTGCGGGCTTTCATTCCGTGTGCGCAGCGCTGATCGCGTATCCCCTGCTCTTCGAGGCTTCGACGTCCTTCGGCGTGCTCTCACCGACCGCCGGATCGGCGGCGGTCGCGGCCATGACTGCTGCCGGAATGGCGGTCGCGTCACGTTGGCGCCTGCGCGCGGCCGCGTGGGTCTTCGCTGTGGGCGCGCTGGTGACGGCCGTATCGTTGGTGGTAGTACGTCCACCGGGGGAGGCGGCGACAGCAGTGTTGGTTGCCCTCGGCCTCGCCTGCCTGTGGATGGCCGACGTGCATGGCTGGGGAGTACTGCGTTGGTTTACGGCTCTTGCAGCTGATCTCGGGGTGTTGCGTCTGACGGCGATGGCGACGGCGCCCGACGGGCTGCCGGAGAGCTTCGGGGTGGTACATGCTCCGCTGGTTGCGGTTCTTCAGGCTGTCCTCGTGCTCGGGTTCGTGGGCACAACCATCAGCCGGGCGCTGCGGGGAAAGAGTCGATTGACAGGGTTTGATTTCGTTCAGTCAATCTTCGCCACCGCGGTCGGCTGGGGTGGTGCGATTCGTCTGGCTCGGGCTCAGGGCTGGGGTGTAGGTGGCCTGTTTCTGCTGGCGCTCGTTCTTGGAGTTGCGGCCTATGCCGGGGCTTTCGGGGTCATCGATCGGCGTCAGGGCCGAAACATGGCTTTCCTCTTCCTGTCCTCCGTCGGCCTGGCTCTCGTGCTCCTCGGGATGCCGGGAGTCGTGGGCGGCGCCAGCGCTCCGGTGTGGGCTCTCTTGGCCGTTGGTGTGGCTGCGGTCGGCAGCCATTGGGATCGGGTGACCCTCCGCGTTCATGCTGTGGTGCTGATGACCGCTGCCTGGGGAGAGAGCGGTCTCGCAGTGGAAGTGGCCCGGAAGCTGAATGTTCGCGCCGGCGATCTGGCGCTCCCTGAGCTGGAGGCGGTGATCATCGTGTTGCTGACCATCTTCACCACCGCCGTGGTTTTGGTGGGCCGCCGCCTGCGTGGCTCGGGCTGGCTGCAGCGGCTTCCTCTGACCGGCTTGTTGGCAATGACGGCGTTCGGAATTGCCGCGATTTCGGTGTGGTTGGTCGCCGGCGTGGCGCCGGAGGCGACGGTCGCCGTCGGTACGGTGATTCTGTCCGCTGTGACCGTGTTCTTCGCGATTCTCGCCGGCCGCTGGGGGGTCGTCGAGGCGGGTTGGCTGGTTTACCCCTTGCTGTTCGTCACCGGGGTGCACGTGCTGCTCCACGACCTCGCGTCGGGCCGAACATTGGTGTTGGTCTTCACTTTGGCCGCCTACGGCGCGGCGCTGATCCTATCCCCTCGTCTCGTCCGGCCGGGGCCCGGTCGGGCCGGCGGGAATGCCTCTGGGGAATGAGTCAAGAGTGAGGAGGGAAAAAAGGGGAGGAGGGGTCGTCGCCGCTCTTCCGGGCCCGTCATGACCCCTTTCCTCATTTTGCCTTTCGCGTGGAACGCGACGAGAGCAAATGCCATGAAAGAGGGAAGGCGCCCCGGTTGGCGAATCAACTCCGGCGATCGGCCTCGCGGCGGAGGTTGTTGTTGCAGTCCTCCTGAGCGTGCTGCACCCCGGTACGGAAGAGCGAACGCAGATGCTCGTCCGCCAGACTGTAGTAGACCGAGCGGCCGTCACGCGAGGCGGTCAGAAGAGACCGGTCGCGGAGTAGGCGGAGCTGGTGGCTGATGGCGGAGACCGAGAGGTTGATGTGATCGGCGAGCTCGGTCACGTTGAGACGATCGTTGACGGTGAGAGCGTGGACGATGCGGATCCGTGTGGGGTCGGAGATGGCTGAGAAGAGTCGGCTGAGGCACTCCACAATCCAATCCGGAAGGGCCTCTGGCAGCGGCGGTTCGCTTTCGGGCGAAGTGATCCCGGCGCTTTGATTTTCCAATTCTAGCTGTTGTAGATTCATCATATTCTCATCTTCTCAGGAAATCTTGTCCGGGTCAAATGAGAACTGGAGCAGAGGGAAGAAGGGGAAGAGGGGAGGAGCTGCTGGTGGGGGACGTGATCATCGGTCGTCGCGTCCCCTGAGAGTGCCCCCCGCAATTCTCCGGGCGAATTGCGGGTCGTCGCACCCGCGCCGACAATTCCCAATTCCCAGATCCGAAATACAATAATTCCGAATTCCGAAATCCGAACTCTGATCAGGTATCGATCGCCGTAAATAGCCCGGCGGCGACCCACGTCCGGAACCATTTGAAGATCTGGGCCCGCTGGCGCGTGGATTTCTGTTTGAGTGCGGCGGTGGCGAGGGCCTCGCCGAGTGAAGTGCCGCCGGCCAGGGCCTTGAGCAAATCGAACTCGGCGCGGCTCAGCTCGAGGCGCAGAACCGAGTAATCATGACGGTAGAGGGCCACCCAGGTGGCCCGCCAGCGCGGCCTCGGTGACGGGCGATCCTCATGGTAGGCGATCAGGTCGGGAATGACCGCGTGCTTGAACGCGAGCAGACGGAAAGCCGGGATGGGTCGCAGTACCGCCGTTTCCCATGCCTCGGGGGCGACCGCCTCCAGGTCCTCGGCGCCGAGGACGGGCGCCTCCTGCTCATCGAAAACCTGAGTCATGGCGAGCTCGAGGCGGGCAAGATCATGGAGGAACTCGGCATCCGGCCGATCTTCCTCGTCGGCCAGGAACTGCGGCAGGTGGTCGCCGAGGCGGTTGAGGGTGTAGGACCGCGACGGGAAGCGCTGAACGTAGTCCTCTACCAGCTCGGAAAACGCCTCGGGACCGAGACGGTAGCGCAGCACCGCATAGTCGGTCTCCAGCGCCTCTTCCATGCGCATCAGATACATTCCGTGGTAGACGCCGACTCGCTCCTCCGAGGTCATCGAGTCCGAGGGCAGCACGACCTCGCCGAGGTTCTCGGCGGGTATTTCCCGTTCGGCGCCGGGCGAGGCGATGGCCTCTTCGACGGTTCCGGGATGGACGACCACTTCCTGCATCCAGCGTTGGAGCCGGCCGAGATCGGGGTTGAGGTTTTGGGTTTCAAGCGACATCAGCCATCTCCTTGCTTCGCCATTCTCCGGCCTTGAGAACCTCTTGGTGGACGACCTCGAACGGCGGAATATCGGCGTCCCACTCAAGTAGCGTGGCGCGCAGCCCGACGTGCCGGATGGTGTAGCCGAAGAGCTCCCAGACCGGATCCAGCACGTGGTCGTTGTGGGTGTCGATGATGTGCGTGCCCTTGTTGGTGTGACCCGCCAGGTGGTACTGGCAAACCCGGTCGGCGGGAATCGCGTCGATGTACGCGACCGGGTCGAAGCCGTGGTTGTAGGCGCTCACGTAGACGTTGTTGACGTCAAAGAGCAGGCCGCAGTCGGCGTCCTCCGCCATGCGGGCGATGAACTCCTCCTCGGGCATGTCCGAGTCGGCGAACTCGAGGTAGGTGGAGGGGTTCTCCAGCACCAGCGGCCGGTCGAGGAAGTCCTGCACCACCTTGATGCGCTCCACTGAGTTCTTGAGGCTTTCCTCGGTGTAGGGCAGGGGCAGAAGGTCGTGGGTGTTGCGGCCAAGAACGCCCGTCCAGCACACGTGGTCGGAAATCCACAGCGCGCCGGTGCGTTGGGCGAGGGCCTTGACCTTCGCCAGGTAGTCGAAGTTGACGGGGTCGGTGCTGCCGATGGACATCGAAACGCCGTGCATCACGACCGGGTATCGCTCGACGATCTGGTCGAGGATGTAGAGCGGGCGCCCTCCGGTGTCGAGATAATTCTCGGTGAGAATCTCGAAGAAGCCGATGTCCGGCTGCTCTCTCAGGATGTGGTTGTAGTGGGTGGTGCGCAACCCGACGCCGAGGCCGAGATCAGGGAAGCTCCAGCGGTTGTCGTTCATGGTTATCTCTCCAGTACCGGTGTTTGTGTGCATGATCGGGTTCGAGCCAACCTCCCGAGGCCGAGAGGTTCGATCCAACGCGATTGTGGCGCCATGCTCCGGGGAGATCCCCGGGGCCCGTGCCGGGTTGATGATCTCAGGCAGCCTTCTCCTTCACGGGGACGGCGCAGCCGCCCTTGCCCTTGCACGAATTCATGCCCTTGCACGCGTTGCGGTCGGCGTCCTTCGCCTGGTCGCCGCCCTTGCTGCTGCAACCGTCCTTGCCGCCGCAGCCGTTGCGGATGCTCTCTGTCGGGTTGGTCGCAGCGGATGCGGACGGCGTTCCCATCGTTCCCACGCCGGCGATCATGCCTGCCATTGCCGCGTTGACCAGGAGCTTCTTGACCTTCGAATTCATCGTGTTCCCCTTTCGGTGTTTCCAATGTTGGTTGATGTTCTGGGCTCTATTGTTACTGAGTCTATGTCGCATTTAACGCTGAGTTGGTGGAGTTTATGCCGGGCGGCGGTAAAAAGTTTCATTGGATGGCAGAATTTTTTTGAGCCACCTGGTCGGGGGGAGACTCACGCCCCCTGCGATTGGGTTTCCGTACCCAGCACCTTGCGCAGGACGGCGTCGAGGCTCACCTTGCCGGCGCCGTAGAAGACCAGCCAGAGCATGAAGAGTAGAAAGACGAATGCCGTCACGTCGGTGGGAGAGTTCTCGCTCGCGCTGCTCCACGAAGCAAGGAACGATGCCGAGTCGGCGGTGATCAGGGCGACCACCATGGTGATGGACAGGCCGCTGGCGAAGAAACGGGTGAAGAGGCCCAGGATCAACATGATCCCGCCGACGGTCTCCATCGAGGCCACCAGGCCGGCGTTGAAGGCCGGGAAGGGTATCCCCAACCCCTGGAAGAACCCGACGATGTTGTCGAAATGACGAAACTTCCCGACGCCGGTGTGGAAAAAGGCGAGGCCGATGACGATGCGCGTCACGAGCGGTACGATGAAGCCGAGCTTTTCAGTGACCTGCAATGTCAGGTCGTTGACGCGGTTTATTGAATTTCGGAAGTCCATGAATCCTCCTCGGTGGTTTTGAGTTCACATCGTCCTATGCACGAGGGGGCTCTGTGGTTTCATGCGAGCAAAACCCCGAGTCCGAGTCCGCGTCTGACCCGTGTCAGTCTCCATCTCCGTGCCCACCCGTCGCCTGCCCGGCAGTGGGGAATCCGGATACCGAATTCGACCCGCATTCGCGGAACGCCCGGTGCTACACTCGTGTCGTCCACGCCGGGTTTTGGAGGAAACGATGGCTCGATCTGCCGTGGTGAGCGCACTCGCTGTTTTCTTTTTGCTGACAATCCTGGTCCCCGTCGCTACCGCGCAGCAGAGTGAGGGAATCCAGGAGACCCGCTACCTCGGGGATCGTTTTTCGATCCGCATCGTCGGCGGTATCGTCGACCTGAACACCGACGTTGCGGCCGGCAGGGGCCTGGGGGCGCTGATCGACCTCGAGGATGTCCTCGGATTCGACGAGCAGATCTCCACTTTCGGTTTCGACGGTCTTTACAGGTTCACGAAGAATCGCAAGCACGCGATCCGATTCAAATACGGCAACTTCGATCGTGACGCCAGCGCCGTCCTCGAGGGGTCGGTTCCGATTCTGGATCTGGAGTTCACCTCGGAGGTCGAGAGTAGGTTCGTCAACCAGGTGGCGACCGTCGAGTACCAGTACAGTTTCATCAACAACGGCAAGACCGAGGCCGGAATCCTGGCAGGCCTTGCGTTCTTCAAATATGAGCTGGCGCTCGCCGGGGAGGTCGTGATCGATGACGACCCCGACCGGGCCGAGTTCAGAAGTGAAAGTGTCGGTGTCGTCGCCCCGGTTCCGGGTTTCGGCTTCTTCATCAACCATGCGCTCAGGAAAGACCTCATTCTGGAATTCAGGACCTCCGCCATCGATCTTTCGTTCGGCGAACACAATGGACGGGTCTTCTCCACCTGGGCGAGCCTTACGTGGTTTTTCTCCCGCCACGTGGGAGTCGGTCTCGGCCTCTCTGGCTCCGATGTGGCCTACGAGAAGGCAGGGAGCACGAAGATCAAGGTCGATATCCGACAAAGCACGATCAACGCGAACCTGACGTTCGTGTTTTGAGGCCGCTCATCGGCTCTTGAGCAGATCGCGGATCCGGATCGAGGTCGGGCAGAGAACCAGACCACCTACACAGCACAGACCCAAAGTGAGCCGCCGACCAATCATCGCCCACGCTCAGAGCTGTTACCGCTCACCGCTCCGCCTTCGGCCTTTCCTTTGCCTTGGTTTGACAAGCAGAGGGATCGCCGCCACCACGAAGGTGATGAGGGAGATTGGAACCATCACGCCCCCTGGATCAAAGGGCATCCTTCGGGTAACACGACGTGGATTGCCTTCGGCCGAACCTCAAAGCGAATCCGATCCCACCGATAGGGCTCCCCGTCGAGGTTGACGCGGAGTCTGCCGGGAATCTCCATCTCGAAGCCCGCCGCCTGCCGATAGTGAACAAACCGGTTGTTGGGGTTGTCGAAGTCCTGGAGCTCGTTGAGTACGAGCCCGAGGTCCTTGGTCTCGAAGTCTGCGAGGATCATGAGGTCGAGCAGACCATCGTCGAGCAGGGCCTTCTTCGTCACCTGGAAACCACCACCGGCCTGGCGGGCGTTTCCCACTGCGAGAGCGATGAACGTACCTTCGGCCGACTCGCCGGCGCCCGCGACCTTTCCTGAGTAAGGCGTGCGGCGTCGCCGCCCTCCCAGGTGCAGCGAACCTCCATGGCTTGCCCCTCATCGCGAATCCGGTTGACGGCGGTCCGAACCTCAGGATTCCCGCCGGACTTGCCGTTGAGGATGACCCGGATTCTCTTCATGATTCGTTCTCCTCGAAGCTCCCTCCGAGCGCGAGGTGGAGGTTGATCCGCTGCGCCAGACGCTCGTTCTGAATTCTGATGAGCGCCGACCTGGCGGCCAGCACCCGGGCCTGGATTTGCAACACATCGAGCACCTCGATGCGCCCGACGTCGTACTGGGCCTTGGCCAGCTCGTAGGCGTTTTCGTTGTTGGAAACCGCCTTTTCGAGCAGCTCCTGCCGCTTCCGAAAGATCCGTTCATTCGCCATGGCGGTCTCGACCTCCTCGAAGGCGCCGAGGATAACCAGGCCATAGGCGGCGACGGCTGCCATCTGGTCGGCTGTCGCCACCTCGAGCTGGCCCTCGAGGGCGCCGCCGGTGTAAAGCGGGGCGACGATGCCGGCCGCGAGATTGCCGATGAAGTCGGTGAGAGAAGAGTAGCCACCGGCGGCACTGAGGTTGAAGCTCGGGAGCTTGGCGAGGCGGGCCTCCTCGGCCAGGTGAAACGCGGCACGCACGCGTGCCTCGGCGGCCTTGACATCCGGCCGGCGTTCAATGAGGTCCGCCGGCACTCCCACCGAAATTTCAGGCGGCACCGGCAGTTGCTCGTCGGCGGTCTCGATCTCGGCTGCGGGGTAGCGCCCGAGCAGCACCTCGAGGCCGCGCATGATCGACTCGCGCGCCGCAGTGGCCTGCTGCACCCCCTCCTCGGCCGAGGCCACGTCGGCGGCGGTGAGGTACACGTCCTGCATCGACACCTGGCCGACATCCTCCTTGGCTTCGACGATCTCGAGGATCTCGGAGAAGATCCCGACGGTCTGGTCGGCCAATGCCAGCTGCTGGGTGATCTCGGTGGCCAGGAACCAGGTTTTTGCCGTGGTCGCGGCGATCGACTGGCGGGCGTACTCGAAGTCGGCGGCCGTCGCCTCCAGCCCCGCCTCGCCGGCGGCCTTGCGCGAACGCAGCTTGCCCCACACATCGAGCTCCCAGCTCACGGAAAGGGCGGCGTTGTAGGAGTTGCCGGAGAAGAGGTCTTTCTCGGCCCAGGTCTGACCGTAGCTCCCGCCGAGACCGACCGCCGGTTTCAGCCCGCCAGGCGTGCGAGCCCGGCAGCGCGCTCTACCTGGCTCGCAGCCAGGCGCAGGTTCAGGTTGTTGTTGATGGCCTCGTCGACCAGCCCGTTCAGCATCGGGTCGCCAAATGTGGCGATCCAGCCGTCATCGACGCGCCCGCTGTCCTCGGCGCCGGCCGCCCACTTGTCGCGGATCTCCGTGGTCGCGGGCAGCGCCTCGTCG
>JBGMRN010000021.1:0-13459 GCA_048061535.1 Thermoanaerobaculales bacterium
CGTCGAGCTCGACGGGAGCTGAATCGGTCAGCCAAGTTGAGCCGACAAGCCCGCATCGTGGGCCGATGCTGCCCCGAAGCTCCGGCGTTCGAGTGCGCTACCATCCACGAGTGATGACAACACGAAGCCTCGCCCGATTGGCCGCTGCAAGCGCACTTCTTTGCTTGATTCTGGCCGGTGCGTGCCAGAGCGGTGCGCCGCCGGCTATCGGGCGTGCCGAGCGGGTGGTGATGCTCTCGCTCGACGGCGTCGGCGCCGACCTCGCCTGGCGGTGGATCGCCGACGGGACCGCTGCGGCGCCTGGCGGCCTGAAAGACCTGGCGCGGAGCGGTCTGTCGGCCGAGCGCCTGCGGATGGTCAACCCGACCCTGACCGCGGTCAACCACGCCGCCCTGGTCACCGGGCGGACCGCGGCGGCAACGGGAATCGTCAGCAACTCCTTTCACCGCCCCGGGACGCCGATCACACGCCAGGTCTCGGGCTTCGCCGCGAGCAGCGAAGCCGAAACGCTGTGGCAAGCGGCTCGCCGCCAGGGGCTTCGGGTGGGAACCCTTGTGTGGCCGGGCGCCGATACCGGTGCGCTGGACCGGATGGGCGATTTCGGCGCAGTCTGGCCGGTGAGGCCGCTGGCGCCGTCGGCGGTGCTCGACCTCGAGCCGGAGACTGCGGGAACCACCGGCGAGGTGCCGTCCAACGACGGATTGCCGCCGCTGCTGTGGCGGCTCCGCCTGGATCTCCGATCCGCCGTGCCGGGTTCGGTGGAAGCTCTCGTCGCGCTGGTGGATGCCGATCCCGACGGCCGGCCCCGCTACGACACCGTGGCCGTGCGCCTGAGCGATGAGACGGCGTGGCGCTACCTTGGCGAGCGTGATTGGTTCGATCTCGGATTCGAAGCGTTGGGAGAAGACGATCTCCGCCCGCGCCGGTATGCCGCCTGGTGCAAGATCGTTCACATCGACCGGATGCGCGGCGCCCTGCGTCTCTACCGCGGCGCGGCCTGGCGGCTGATGGCCTACCCCGACGCCTTCGAGGATCGCCTCACCGAGGCCATCGGGCCGTGGCCGGGTCCGCTCGACAGCCGGCTGGTGGCCGACTGGTGGTTGGATCTGGAGGCGGGGATCGATCTTGACACGCTGCTCGAACAGGGCGAGCGCCTCGACCGGTACCTCGATCGGATGGCCGAGTGGGTCATCGCCGAGGAAGAGTTCGATCTCCTTCTCGCCTACCATCCCTTTGCCGACGAATACCAGCACTCGAGCCTGATCACGCAGGAGCTCCAGTGGGCCTTCAGTCCGGGCCGGGCGTTGGCCGGACGCGAGGGGCTCAAACGGGTCGGACGCTCGCTGGACAGGTCGGTGGCGGCGCTCTGGGCCAGCCTCGACCCCGAACGGGATGCTCTGGTGGTGGTCTCCGACCACGGCATGGCGCCGATCTTTCAGGAAGTGCGGGCCAACCGGGTGCTCGCGGACGCCGGTCTGCTGAAGTTGACCCAAAAGGGTCGTCTCCGCATCGCGGTGGACACGCCGATGGTGACAACCCCCGCCGCGGCCTGTATCCATCTCTATCTCAACTTGGTGGGCCGAGAGCCGGGGGGAGTGGTGGATCCAGCCGAGGCCCCGGAGCTCTTGCGGCGGGCCGCCCGCGTCTTTGCCGATCTCGAGGTGGCGGGCCGCCCGGCGGTCGAGAGGATCTTCAACCGTGAAGAGGCGGCAGCCGTGGGCCTCGATCACCCGAACGCGGGCGACCTGGTGATCTTCCTGGCGCCGGGCTTCACGGCCTCGAGCCGGCTTGACGGACCGGCGCTGGAGCCCAGCCGATACTACGGCCAACACGGCTACCTCGCCCATCATGACGAGATGTGCGGCATGCTCTTCGCCCGCGGCGCGGGGATCAAGCGTAGCCGCCGCGCCGAAATGCCTGTCACCGCCGTGGCGCCCATGGTCGCGAGCTCCCTGGGCATCAACTTGCAGTGATATCCGGTGCGGATCGCAATTGCATCCGACAGTCTTTACCTCAGCTTCACACCGTCCTCATCCCGCGTTGATCTGAACCTCTGATGATTCATTGGCACGGTCGATCGTGTCACCCGCGGTTCGAGGTGAGGAACGGCATCAAGGAGGCGTTCATGAAGCGATGGCTGGTGTGGGCTGCGATCTTGGCATTTGTTCTTGGCGGCGCCGTCGGTGCCGGCGCCGAGGGACGTTCGCTAGCTCCGGAGCGGCGATCCCCTGGATCCGGTGTCGGACAACAGCACCTTCGACGGCGGGTTCGGCCTGGTGCCGATTTCGATCTCGGAAGGGTACGTGGCGGTTCATGCCAACTCCTGGCTCGACCTCACCGTCGGCAAGTTCGACGCCAAGAAGAAGTGGGTGGTCTCGGACATGCAGTGGGACGACGATGTGACGGTGGAAGGTGCGATGGAGGAGCTCAGCTTCGGTCCGCTCAAGGCCGATTTCTACCAGTACATTCTCGAGGAGTCGAAGAGTGAGAAAGACGCCTACCTCCTCGGTGGTCAGCTCTACGGCAAATTCGGCTCCGACTCGGTCGGAACGTTCAAGGTCGGTGTCGGCTACGACAACTGGTATCGCGCGCAGCTGGTTGCCGACCTCACGCTGAACGGCAAGCTCCACGGCAACAGGGTGACGAACCTGCTCGACGACGAGGATCGGCTGATCAGCGACTTCCAGATCGCCAACGGGTTTTTTACCTGGACGATGAAGAAAATCGAGAGCTGGCCGATCAAGTTCTCGCTCTTCGGCTACTACAACGCCGGAGCTCGAGGCCTCGGCAAGGAGTACGACACGGGTTATTTCGTACGTCTCCAGGTGGGCGACTACAAGCGCACAGGCCAGATGATGTTCCGCTTCAGTCGTTACTACTCGGAGCCGGACGCTTTGTTTTATGTCTTCGCGCAGTCAGACACGACCATGGCCTCGGACACCGACGGGTACCGCTTCGATTACCGCCTGGGCCTGGTCAAGAAATCCTATCTCAACGTGACCTGGTACCACACGAAACCGGTGTTTGCCGTGTTCCCGGATATGGACCGGCTGCAGGTGGACTACATCATCGTGTTTTAGCCCGCATTCCTGATGGGCATGCTGCGAAGAGAAGCTCGGAGAGACCGCAAAGGAGGATGATGCAATGAAGACGATCAAGGTGATGACTTCGGCCGCTGTCACGCTCATGGCCGCCGCTGCCGCAATAGCCGGTGGGCCCAACCTCGATCCGGGCCTTTCGAAGTACAACAAGGTGCAGGGCCTTCGAGGCACCCTCAGCGCCGCAGGCTCGGACACCATGCTCGAGTTGCAGACTCTGATGGCCGAGGAGTTCCGACGGCTCTATCCCCAGGTCAAGATCCAGGTGGAGGGCAAGGGCTCCTCGACTGCGCCGCCCGCGCTCGTCGAGGGCACCGTCCAACTCGGTGACATGTCGCGCAAGATGAAGAATATGGAGGTCGATGCCTTCGAGGAGGCCTTCGGGTACGAGCCGACCCGGATCGACGTCGCCCTCGACACCCTGGCGGTCTTTGTCAACAAGGACAACCCCATCGCCTCACTCACCATCCAGCAGGTCGACGCCATCTTCTCCAAGACCCGCAGGTGCGGCAGCCCGGCCGGCATCAGCACCTGGGGGAAGATCGGCCTCGGCTGGCGCTGGGCGACGGCCCCGATCTCGCTTTACGGGCGCAACGCCGCCTCCGGCACCTACGGCTACTTCAAGAAGCATGCTCTGTGCAAGGGCGATTACAGAGACGCAGTGAAGGAGCAACCCGGCTCGGCATCGGTGGTGCAAGGAATTGAAAAGGACATGTACGGCATCGGGTACTCGGGCATCGGTTACGCCACCTCGGGCGTACGCGCCGTGCCCCTGGCGCCAGGCGAGGGACAGCAGGCCGTGGCCGCTTCCGCGGAGAACGCGGCCAACAGCAGCTATCCGCTGGCGCGCTTCCTCCATATCTACGTCAATCAGGCGCCCAACAAGGACCTCGACCGCCTGACGGCCGAGTACTTGCGTTTCATTCTCTCGGCCGAGGGTCAGAGGGTGGTCGCCAAGGCCGGCTTCGACCCCCTTGATGCCGCTACCGCCGCCGAGCAACTTGCCCAAATCGGGAACTGATCAGGTGACACCGCTGCTGAGTGAACGCCGGAAAGACAGGCTCGCCACCGTGCTCATCCGGGCCGGTGGCGTGCTGGTCATTCTCGTGGTCGTCGCGATTGTCGTCAACATCGGCGCCGAGGCCCTGCCCCTGTTCCGGAGCGCCGACCAGGGGCAGGTCGAGCGCGTGCCGACAGCAGGAGATACGGTCCTCGCAGGCTGCGACCCGCGCCGCGAGATCGTATGGGTGCTCGACCGAGACGGCACCTTCCGTTTCCGAGCGGAGGACGATGCCGAGGAAATCTCCTTGGCCGGGGACGCGGTCACGTTGGTGGCCGCCGACCAGGAGATCCACGGCCTGGTGGCGGCGATCACTGCCGAGGGCTCGGTGATGGTCGGGCGGCTGCGGTTTCGCGATGTCTGGAGCGAGTCGAAGAGGCGTACGACGGCCCGCTGGCGCGCATCGGCCGAGCCCCTCGAACTTGGCATCGCCGATTGGGTCGGGGTCACGGCGAACACCGACGAAGACGGCAATCTTCTCCTCGCCGCGTGGGACCGCTCCGGAGGTCTGATGGTCGCAGCATGGGACGCCGAGGACGAGGTTTGGGCCGAGCGGTCCATCGTGAGTCCTCCCACCGGGGTGGACACCGTGGCCGTCGCGGAGAACCTGGCCAATATGGCGTATGTGGATCGCGAGGGTGCCCTCCGCGTTCTCAGGTCCCCAGGTCTTGACCGTGCGACAGTCCTCGGTATCGAAGCGGCTGTCGCCGAGGTCCGGTTTCTGATCGGCGGCGGAACGCTGGTTGCGGCCGGGCGCGACGGCTCGGTGAGCATTCTTCTCGAGACGCCTCGAGTCAACGTGGAGAACCACAGCGGGAAACCGGTGCGCGTGGCGGGACAGACCATCGAGCCGGGCGAGTCGGCGGTGGTTCCCGACGACGAGGTCGGCCGGCGCCTGGCCTCGCGGTCCGAGGTGATCCTCCGGACCTTACCCTCAAAGTGGCAAGTCGTACGACGGTTGACGCCCATGGAGGCGGAACCCACGGTGATCGCTCCCGCCCACCGCCGCCGCGGTTTCGCGATCGGATCTTCGGCCGGGGAGGTGGCGGTCTACCACTCGACATCGGGTCGGCGTTTGCTCGCCGATCGGTGGTCGGCCGACCCGGTGCATGCGCTTGCCATCGACCCGAAAGGCGATGGCGCGGTGAGCATCGTTGGGCAGATGGTTCTGCGCCGCTGGATCCACAACCCCCACCCCGAAATCAGCCTGCGAACCCTGTTCTTACCCGTCTGGTATGAGGGATATGCCGCGCCCAAGTGGGTGTGGCAATCGACCGGGGGGTCGGACGCTTTCGAACCCAAGCTGAGCTTGTGGCCGCTGATCTTCGGCACCCTCAAAGCGACCCTCTTCGCGATGCTGTTCTCGATCCCCCTCGCCCTGATGGCTTCCATCTACGTCTCGCAGTTGGCGCCGCGGTGGCTGCAGGCGGTGGTGAAACCGACGATCGAGATGATGGCGGCGGTGCCTTCCGTGGTGGTGGGTTTCATCGCCGCCCTGTGGCTGGCGCCGCGGCTCGAGGCGGCGCTCCTGGCAGTCCTTCTGGGTGCCGTGGCCTTGCCGCTGGCGGTTGTCATCGCACTTGCGACCTGGCGGCTGATTCCGGCGGACCTCCGCCGTCGATTCCCGGACGGCGTCGAGTTGGTGGCTCTGATGATCGCCGGCGGGGCCGTTGTGGCGTTCGCCGCCCTTCTTGCCGGTCCGATCGAGGTTCGGTTCTTCGGTGGTGATTTTCAGCGTTTTCTCTTTACAGAATGGGGGCTGCGTTACGAACAGCGCAACAGCATCGTGGTCGGTCTCGCCCTTGGATTCGCGGTAATACCGGTGATATTCACCATCGCCGAGGACGCGTGCTCGGCGGTGCCGCGCGCGCTGGTCAACGCCAGCAGAGCCCTCGGCGCCACGCGCTGGCAGACCGCGTTGCGCCTGGTTGTGCCGGCGGCGAGTCCGGGGATCTTTGCGGCGGTGATGCTCGGTCTCGGCCGCGCGGTGGGTGAGACGATGATCGTGCTCATGGCGGCCGGCAACACGCCGCTGCTCGATCTGTCGCTGTTCAACGGGATGCGTACGATGTCAGCGGCGATTGCGGTCGAGATCCCGGAAGCCCCGGTGGATGGGACGCTGTTCCGCCTGCTTTTTCTCACCGGCGCACTCCTCTTTCTCTTCACCCTGATGCTGACCACTGCTGCCGATGTCGTGGGCAGCCACCTGAGAAAGCGCTATGCGCGCTTCTGAGCTGCGCCGTGACGTCCACGGCCGGCCGGGCCGACTGGTCTCCGGCGTGGGTGGAATATGGACCACCGCCTTGGCGACCCTGGCGGTGTTGGCGATGCTCGCGGGCCTGCTGTGGATCGTGGCGGTGAACGCCTTCGGCTGGTTTTGGCCGAGCCGGATCTCGGAGATCGAACTCCGAGACGGGTCGATGAGGATCGGATTGGTCGTTGCCCGTGAGGAGCTGCCGTCGGAAGACGGGGATTCCGGATTGACTGAACACCGCATTCAGCTCAAGGTGGGCAATCGCGAGATAACCGGCGCCGATTTCTTGTGGGTTGACGAGGCGGCCGTGCGCTCGCGAACGACTCCGGAAGACCTGGTGAGGGTGGTGCGCTCGGAGTATGGTGACGCCTTCGGTCGCATCGTCGGCGCCACCGCGGCCGATGGTTCGATGGTGACTGTGAAATCCGAGCGTGCCCTTCAAGGCCTCCTCGAAACCGGGGCAAGATGGCGGCGCGAACGCGATCGTTTGGAGTCGGAGCGGAATCGGGTTCGCCGCCCCTTGACCCGTCTGGAGGAAGAGCTCGACCTTCTCGAGCGATCGGCTCGCTCCGCCGCCGAGGAGGGCCGGGAGGCCATCGCCGCCCTCAGCGACGAGGTGGACGCGGTGGCTGCGCACCTGGCGCCGCGCCTCGACGGTCTCCAGCACGATCTCGACGTTCTCGACCAACGTCTGCTGCGGTCGGGTCTTCGCCTCCAATCCGGTTCCGAGGAGCTGGAAGTGCCCCTGGCCAACGTGCGGGAGGTGGTGTGGGCCAACCGCATGAGCCTGGCGGCGAGGATCATCCACACCATTCGAAAAAGTGGCCGCTTCCTGACGACCGAACCGCGTGAGGCCAACACCGAAGGCGGGATCTTCCCGGCTCTTTTCGGGACCGTGCTTCTGGTCCTGCTGATGAGTGTGGCGGTGGTGCCCCTGGGGGTGGTGACGGCGGTCTACATGACCGAGTATGCTCGCCCCGGTATTGTTCTCCGGCTTGCCAACCAGGCAGTGAATAATCTTGCAGGCGTACCCTCGATCGTCTTCGGCATGTTCGGTCTCGCGTTCTTCGTCTACGAATTTGGGGGGGCTCTGGACCGAGGGCTGTTTGCCGATCGTTTGCCGACGCCGACCTTTGGAACCGGGGGAGTGCTCTGGGCCTCGCTCACGCTGGCCCTGCTCACGGTTCCGGTGGTTGTCGTGGCCACGCGGGAAGGGCTTCTGGCAGTGCCTGCGAGCTGGCGGGAAGGCTCGCTCGCCCTGGGCGCGACGCGCTGGCAGACCCTGCGAAGGATTATCCTGCCGGCGGCCATGCCCGGCATCCTCACCGGGCTCATTCTCGCAGTCAGCCGCGCCGCCGGCGAGGTGGCGCCCTTGATGCTCACGGGCGCGGTCAAGCTAGCTCCAAGCCTGCCGGTGGACGGTATCCCGCCTTTTCTGCATTTACAGCGGAAGTTCATGCACCTGGGCTTTCACATCTACGATGTCTCGATGCAGTCGCCCAACGTGGAGGCGGCCAAGCCCATGGCTTTCGCCACCACCCTGGTCCTGCTGCTCCTGGTGGTATCGGTGAATCTCACGGCGATCGTTGTCCGCCGTCGGCTGCGTCGCGCATACAGGGGACAGGTGGTGTGATGGGGATACACGATCTCGGGAATATCGGCGGCGAGAAGGCCATCGGAACCGCGCTGCGCGGGGGTGGCGGCGATCCCTCAAAGGAGGATTCCTCCACTTCGGAAACGGCTCTTGCCGTGAAGGGCCTCCACCTCTACTACGGGGAGACCCATGCTTTGAAGGCCATTGACCTGGAGCTGCCGGAGCGTCGGATCTCCGCCCTGATCGGCCCCTCGGGTTGTGGCAAGTCCACCTTCTTGCGCTGCTTCAATCGCATGAACGACATGATCGAGGGTGTGCGGGTGGAGGGTCAGGTGTTGGTGGAGGGCGTGGACGTCTATCGCCCCGACGTCGATCTCGAGCGGCTGCGCAAGCGAGTGGGCATGGTCTTCCAGAAGTCCAACCCCTTTCCGATGTCGATCCGTGAGAACATCAGTTTCGGCCCGCGCATGACCGGAGTCCGCAGCCGCAGCCGCCTCGACGAGCTGGTGGAGAGGTCGTTGCGCCAGGCCGATTTGTGGGTGGAGGTGCGCGATCGGCTCAACGAGTCGGCCCTCGATCTCTCGGGCGGCCAGCAGCAGAGACTCTGCATCGCCCGCGCGCTGGCCAACGAGCCCGACATCCTGCTCCTCGACGAACCTGCGTCGGCCCTCGACCCGATCTCCACCGCCAAGATCGAGGAGACGTTGCGCCAGCTCAAGGAGAGCTACACCATCGTCATCGTCACCCACAATTTGCAGCAGGCGGCGCGGATCGCCGATGTCACGGCCTTTTTCATGCTCGGCGAGCTCGTCGAGTTCAATGCGACGACCAAGATGTTCACCAATCCGGACGAAAAGGTCACCGAGGAGTACATCACCGGCCGGTTCGGATAGAACCCTTCATCTCGGGTTGAAGGTCTGAGCTGATAGAGTTTGGCTCCAAGGAGATATTGATGCAGCGGCAGTTCGAAGAAGAGCTCGAGCGGATCAGGAACAGCATCTTGACCATGGCGGGCCTGGTCGAGAAAGGCCTTGACGACGTGGCCGCCGCCCTGACCTCGCAGAATACCGAGTTGGCGGAGAGCGTCATCGCCATGGATGACGAGATCGACCAGCACGAGGTGGAGATCGACCGCCTGGCCACCGAGTTCATCGCGCGCCACCAGCCGACCGCCACGGATCTTCGGTTCGTGATCGTGGCCATCAAGCTCGGCCCCGAGCTCGAACGCATCGCCGACAATTCGGTCAACATCGCTGAGCGCATCATCCATCTCAGCAAGAGTCCGCTGGTCAAACCGCTCATCGACCTGCCGCGGATGCTCGCCCAGGCCCACGCCATGGTCACCGACGCCATCGCCGCGTACGTGGCGCGGAATGCCCAACAAGCGCGCGAGGTGATTCTCCGCGACGACGAGGTGGACGCACTCTACCTGCAGATTTTTCGGGAGCTCCTGAGCTTCATGCTCGAAGACCCGTCGACGGTTTCGCGGGCCATCGATCTGATCTTCGTGGCCCGGTACGTCGAGCGCATCGCCGATCAGGCGACCAATATCGCCGAGGAGGTTGTTTACCTGGTGGAGGCGCAACCCATCCGTCACGTTGATTTGCGGCAAGGGGAATCATGACCGAGGTACGCCTGGCACTGGTCGAGGATGACCCGGACCTCGCGGAGTCCCTGAGCCTCGCCCTGGAGCGGGAGGGGTATCGCGTGGCCCGCTTCGCCAGCGGACGCGCCGGGCTCGAGGGCATCCTCGAGAGTCCACCCGATCTGGTTCTGCTCGACCTCAACCTCCCCGACATCGACGGACTCAGCGTCTGCCGCGAGCTGCGGGACACCGAGGCGGTCCGTGATCTTCCGATCATGATGCTCACCGCGCGGGTCGGCGAGAGCGACCGCGTCCTCGGGCTCGATCTCGGCGCCGACGATTACATCACCAAACCGTTCTCTCTGCGTGAGCTCAAGAGCCGAATCCGCGCCCTTTTGCGCCGGCGGAGTCTCGACGGCGGCGTTCCCGAGGACCAGTACCGGGACGGGCGGCTGACGGTGGAGCGGGGCGCCATGAAGGTGACGCTGGACGGCAAATTCGTCCGCTTCACCGTGCGCGAGTTCGAGCTCCTCTGGTACCTCATCACCACCCGACCTCGGGTTGCCTCCCGCGAGCGCATCCTCGATCGGGTATGGGGCATCGCCAGCGACGTCGAGACGCGGACGGTCGACGTCCATATCCGCGCGCTCCGCGCCAAGCTTGGATCTGAGGTGGTGGAGACAGTCATCGGCGCCGGCTATCGCTTTCGGGGCTTTTCATGAGACGACGCCGACACCTCGCGGTCGCATTTCTCTCCGGGCTCCCTCTTCTGATCCTTGGATTGGTGTGGACAGCGGGGAAGGGGTCGGCGGCCACGGTCGGGACGATCGTCCTGTGGGCCGCGGCCGTGCTCCTGCTTGAAACCGTTGTGTGGCGCTCCGTGGCGGAGCCAATGCGCGAGATGATGCGCGATTTTGGGGCGGCCACCGGCGATGAGGCGCGTTGGCGCCTCCGCGAGCTGCGCACCGCTGCCGAGCTGTGTCGCGTGGACCGCTCAAGGATGGCCGATCTCCTGGAAGATCTCTCCTCGGGTCTCGGGGAAGGCCTGCTGGCGGTGGATCCGGATCTCAAGATCCGTCTCATCAACCCGGTGGCCATGCGTTTCTGCGGCGCGGAGAGAGTCGGCCCGGAGGCCCACCTCCTGGAGATACTGCGAGAACCTGAGGTCGTCGAGGCGTTTCAGGAAGCGGCAGGCGGCGCCAATCCGTCACCGCGTGTGGTGGAAAACCCGCGCGGCCTTTGGGAGGTACGGGCCTTTCCAGTACGCGGCGGCGGGGCCGTCGGGCTTCTCGCCGACGTTGGCCTGGTGCGGCGGGCGGCCGAGTTCCGGCGGCGGTTTGTACAGGATCTTTCGCACGAGCTGCGCTCGCCGCTGACCGTGCTTCGGACCACGGTCGAGGCCCTCGAAGATGAGGTCGAGCCACGGCTTGCGGCGATGCTCGTGCGCCAGGTCGAGCGGCTGGATCGGCTCACCGCCGAGCTCTACGAGCTCGCCTCGATCGAAGCGGGCCATGTCGAGCTCGATCTGGCGCCGGTGGTCGTTTCCGAGGTGGCTCGGGATGTCGCCCGTGACTTCCGCCCGGAGGCGGAACGAGCCGAGGTTGAGCTTCATTTCGATATGGACGACTGCCTGCAGTGTTTGTGTGATCGGCGGGGTCTTTATCGAGTACTCAGCAATCTGGTGGACAACGCCGTCAAATTCAACTGCTCAGGGGGCTGGGTGCGGGTGGTGGCGTCGCGGATGGAGGACAAGGTTGCCATCGAAGTGGCCGACAGCGGTGAGGGCATTCCCTCGGGCGAGCTGCAGGCGGTGTTGCAGCGGTTCTACCGCGTCGATCGCGCTCGCACCCCTGGAGACGGCGGCCTCGGCCTCGGACTTGCCATCGTCAAGCACCTTGTGCAGAACATGGGTGGCGCCCTCGAGCTGGACTCGCGGGAGGCGGTCGGCACCACCGTGACCCTTCGATTCCCACAGGCCGGTTGATCTCGACCGCGCCAGCCTCGTGACCTGACGTGGCGAGAAGTTCGGGCTAGCCCTCTTTATCTTCCCGTTTGCCTACGTTTTCGCGGAAGCCGATGCGGTCGAAGGGGTTGACCACGCTCGAAGCGACGTTCATCAGGTGGGCGGAGATCCGCTTGAGGAAACGGACGTAAAGTGCAGTGCTGACGGCTTCCTGGCAGACGAGATCTTTGTAGGATTTGCCGATGAGGGCGTTGAGGATCTCGTCTGAGCGGCGACCGATCCACCAGTGCTCGGACATGACCTCCTTGGCCTTGTCGACATCGGTGATTGGCAATGCCTCGATGAGTAGCGAGAACATCGTCCGAACAGTGGTTTCGATCTTGCGGACGTCGGGCTCGAAGGAACCGCACTTCAGCTTGCCGGGGTGCTGCAACGCCAGATCGACGATGTTCTTCGTGAGGTCGCCGATGCGTTCGATGTCGATGACGATGCTCACCAGGACCAGGCTCGCCCGGAGGTCGGCATCTCCCGAAACCGCCAGATGGGTGAAGACCTTGCGCCGTACCTCGCGTTCGTAAGCGTTGATGAGCTGGTCTTTGGCGTAGATGTCGATGTCGATGCGCGCGTCGTCGTGCTCGCGGAGCGACTCGGTGGCGGCCAGGAACATCTCCTGGTCGTCCGTCAGCATCTCCAGCGAGCGGTTGTATGCCTGTTGAAGCAGGCTGTCTTTGCGCAGCAGATCGAAGAACTCCTTGATCATGGCATCACCTCAGTAAGAGAATAGCCGCAAAGGGCATCGCATAGAAAAAGAACAGGACCCAGAGAATCGGGATGGCGCGATTGAAGAGGGCGATTTCGGCCATTTTCTCGGCCATGATGATGGGCGCCCTGCGGATCTTCGGGATGGGCCATATCAGGAGAATGCCGCAGATGTTGAAGAGCATGTGGGCGAAGGCTACCGTTACCGCGCTCATCTCGCCGACCGAGAGGGCCGCAAGCATCGCCGTTACGGTGGTGCCGACGTTGGCGCCGAGCGTGTACGGGAAGATCTGGTAGATCGTGAGAATGCCGGCGCCAGCGAGAGGGACGGCGAGGGAGGTCGTGACGCTTGACGACTGCACGAGTGCCGTGACCACAAGTCCGAAGAGCATCGCGCGCAAGGCATTGCGAAAGATGACCTGGTCGAAAAGGGCCTCGACCCGCGAAATGACAAGACCCTTCAAGAAGACCACGAGATAGCGTAGCGACCCGAACATGAGAATCAGGGAAACCAGCATCAGCAGCCACGGGTGGCTTCCCATGAGCTTCTCGGCTGCGTGCACCGCGGGGGCGGTGGCAAGCTTGAGGGGGCTGGCGAAGCTGAGACCGCCGACGTCATAAAAAAGCTCGGCGAGGCGGGCCGAGAGAATGCCGAGAAAATTGGTGGCCAACTGCAGCGGGAACAGAATGAGCACCGCAAAGACGTTGAAGAAATCATGCACGTTGGCCGCTGCGTAGGCGCGACGGAATTCCGAACCACGGTTGAGATGGCCGAGAGAGACCAGGATGTTGGTCACCGAGGTGCCGATATTGGCTCCCATGATCACCGGGATTGCGGTGGCGACCGACATCGTGCCGCCGCCGACCATGGCCACAACCAGCGAGGTTGTGGTCGACGAGGACTGCACAAGGCTGGTGACAAGGATGCCAACGAAGAGGCCGACCACAGGATTCGACGCGCTCTGGATCAGGTCGCCGACAAAGCCTCCGCTGAACAGCTTGAACGCCTTGCCGAGCATCCCGATGCTCACCAGAAACCCGTAGAGGATGAAGGTCAGGGCGATGATCTGGGTGACAACACTCGCTCTCGACGCTCTGGAAACGCCGCCGGTGGTCGGCAAGCTGGAACTATCGCTCATCGGTTTC
>JBGMRN010000021.1:13559-26573 GCA_048061535.1 Thermoanaerobaculales bacterium
GAGTGGCCCCAGACCGCGCAGCGTCTCGCCGCCTCGGGGCTCGACGCGCCGGTGGTCTTCACCAACGCGCCCGGCCACGCTGCCGAGCTTGCGGAGGAGGCGGTTGCCGGCGGCGTGCGAAGGATCGCAGTGGCGGGAGGTGACGGTACGGTGTGCGAGGTTGCGGAATGCCTGCACCGGGCCGGGGCCGGCGAGCTGGCGATCCTCCCCCTGGGAACCGGAAACGACGCCGCCAGAACACTGGGGGTGTCGTCGAATCTCGAGACGGCGTCTCGCGCTGCGGCAACCGGCCGTTGCCGTCCGGTTGACCTCATCCGGGTCGGCGACCGGCTCGTGCTCAACGCCATCGGCGTGGGCCTGATCGGCGACATCAACGACCGCGCCGCCCACATCAAGTGGATACGAGGCATGGGCGTCTACCTCACGGCGGCGCTCTCCGCCCTCTTTCGGTACCGGACCCAGACGGTGCGCGTGGCAGCAGGCGAAGTGGTTTACGAGGGAACGATGCTGATCCTCGCCGTCCACAACGGACCCACCACCGGCGGCGGGTTTGCACTGACGCCCGCGGCGCGGCCCGACGACGGTCTGCTCGACGCTTGCTTGGTGCCGGAAATGGGCCCTGTCGGTCGGCTGGCACGGCTGGTCGCCGCGATGCGGGGCACGCTCGCGGCCAAGACCGGGACCGTCGAGCTGCGGGCGCCGTGGCTCGAGCTGAGCTTCTCCGAACCGCTGCCGGCCCACTTCGACGGAAACTCGGTTGTGCTCGAGCCTCCCATGGTGCGTTTCGAGGTCGTTCCTGGCGCGCTGCAGGTGGTGGTGTCGGACGGCGGAGAATGAGGAGTGGTCGAGGCCATTGTCAACTCAAAACAGTTGGCCGGCGTCATATTGTCGTGTTGCGAGCTGGAGAAATGACGCCGACTCGATCCGATCTTTCCCATGGGGACGACGCGCTGGTCATGCGGGCGCAGAATGGCGACCGCGAAGCCTTTGGCGAACTGGTGACCCGGCATCAGCGGCGTGTGTGGCTGGTCTGTCGACAATATGTGGGACCCGATGAAGCCGACGGTGCAGCCCAGGACAGCTTCATCAAGGCCTTCACGAGGATCGGCGATTTCGACCGGCGGGCGGCCTTCACCACCTGGCTGACGCGAATCGCCATCAACACCTGTCTCGACGTTCTCCGTCGCCGCCGGCGGGAGGGGTTCCGGATCGAACCGTCCGAGGACGAAGACAGTTCCGAGCTGATGGCACAGGTTCGCGATGACCAAGCCGGACCGGAACTGCGGGCGCGGTTGCATCAGGCGGTGGTCAGGCTGCGAGCATGCGAGGGCAACCTGGCCCCGCGCCAGCGGGAGATCTTTCGCCTGCGCTTCTATGCAGAGATGGAGCTGGACGAGATTGCCGCGACCCTCGATGTCCACATTGGAACCGTGAAGACGCAGCTGCACCGGGCGGTGCACCGACTGCGCAAGGAGTTGGGAGAATACCGATGAACAGGCACCTTGAAGATCGCTCGATCACCGCTGCGGTCGCCGGCCTTGAGCTCGGGACGCGGGCTCTAGAGCATCTGGCCTCGTGTCTGAGCTGCCGGCAGCAGGTACGCTCGATGCGGGAGGTGATCGAAGAGTGTCACCGCATCACGGCGGCGGAGGCGCCCGACTGGGATCGCCAGCGGCTCGAAATCCTGCGAGCTCTTCCGGCGCCGATTACCCGGCCGGAGCGACGATCCCTTTGGATGCGGCCGCTGCTGGCGGCGGCGGCGGTGATCCTCGTGGTTGTGGGCATCGGTGTGCTGCGATGGCCGTTTTCCCAGCACGGGGGTCGCACGGGGTCGGATCTGCCGGTGGAACAGATCCTCGCCGAGGCGAACGCCGCGCTTGCCGACGACACGATTCCCGGCTTCGAATCAATCGATTTCGGAGTCGACGATCTCGAGAGCATTGTCAACAATGGAGCGTCCTGAGCGGGCCCCGTCGATACCGGAGGTTCTCATGAAACGAATATTGATCGGCCTGTTGATTGTTGCAGCCGGAGGCTCGCTGTGGGCAAATGATTTTTCTCTGCCGCCGGGCAAGTGGTGGGAGGATCAGCGCCTGGTGGATCGGATCGGTCTGACCGTGGAGCAGCAGGAGCAAATCAGCTCCATCGTCTACCAGTCGGCACTTCGGATGATCGACCTCAACGCCGACGTCAAGCGGGCCGGGCTCGAGCTTACCGAGGTTGTGGATCGGAAGGAAATTGACCCGGCAGCCGTGCGCAAGGCATTCGCGGCCTTCCAGACCGCCCGTCAGAAGCTCGATAACGAACGCTTCGAAATGCTACTGGCGGTACGGCAGGTGATGACGTCGGTGCAGTGGGAGAAGATCAAGGAGATCAAACGTCGCCTCAAGCAGATGCGGCCGCAGCGTGAGCCTGGACAGCGGCCTCCAGGACAGCGGCCGCAAGGACCGATGCGGTAGAGTCCCGAGTCAACTACATTGTGAAGCGGGCCCGGCGGGGCCCGTTTTTTGCTTTCGTTCGTATCGGCGCCCGCAGCGGCTACATGGTGAGAAAGGCGGAACGGCGCCTGATTGCCTGACATCTTGAAGTGGGTGTTTGTGTGACGCTCATCACATCCTGACTGTCACGACAGAGTCACAGGGCGCATGAGCCTCTTGACACGGGGTAGTCATCCGCCTTCAATCGTTGGCAACATATACCGCCGGCTGCAAAGCCACAGAACAACGGGTCCGGAACTACGGGGGCCGGCCCAAAAATGGAGGGAGTTTTCGATGCGACGTGGAGTCTGTGTGTTACTGGTGCTCGTGTGTGCGGCTGCGGCGTCCGCCGCTGGTCCTGGTGATCCTGCGATGCAACCGCTGACTGCGTCTCAGCTGTCAGCAATCTCGGCGCTGCCGCGCGTTGACCTGGTCCAAATCGACAAACGGGGAACGCCGGCATTTCTGGCAGGGCGCCTCGGAGTGCTCGAGGAGGCCGCATGGGCCGACGCCGCCCCGAACTTTCTCAAGCGCTCGGGCGCGATATTCGGTCTCTCGGGCGGTGAGGACTTCAGGGTCGACCAGGTGATGGAAGACAATCTCGGCCAGGTACACGTGCGGATGCAGCAGAGCTGGCGAGGCCTGCCGGTGATCGGCGCCGACATCGTGGTGCACGCTGACCGTTCGACTCGCGAGGTCGCGGCCATCAGCGGCAGCGCGGTGCCGATGGACGGGGTTGCCACAGAAGCTCTTGTGGACGCGGACAAGGCGATCGGTCTCGCCCTCGAAGAGGCCGGAATCGACGGCACGGCGCTCGGCGAACCCGAGTTGGTCTACGTCATCGGTTCTGATGGAAAGGTCCACCTCGCCTGGAGCATCGACGTCGCCTGGGAGAGCCACGATGGGCCCGAGCTCGACACGGTGTTTGCGGACGCGGTCGACGCATCACTCGCGGCGCGACACCCGCGCGTGCATCGCGCCAAGAATCGGCGTATCTACTCCGCCAACAACGGGTCCTCCCTACCGGGAACGCTGCTGTTCACCGAGGGCGGGTCGTCGTCCGATCAGGTCGCGATGGGCGCCTACGACAACTCCGGCCTGACTTATGACTACTACTGGCAGAAGTTCTCGCGAGACTCGTACAACGATGCCGGTGCGACTCTGACCTCGACCGTACATTACCAATCCAACTACAACAACGCTTTCTGGAACGGATCCCAGATGGTGTACGGCGACGGTGACGGCACCACCTTCAGTCCGTTCTCGGAAGCCTTCGACGTGGTCGCCCACGAGCTCACGCACGCGGTCACCGACACGACTGCAAACCTCCTGTATCAGAAGGAGTCGGGGGCGCTCAATGAGGCGTTGTCGGACATCCTTGCTGCGGCCGGCGAGGCCTGGCGCGACGGTGGTATCACGTCGACGACCTGGCTGATCGGCGAGGATTGTTACACTCCGGGAACCGCCGGTGATGCGCTTCGGTACATGGACAACCCGACTGCCGACGGCTACAGCGTCGACTACTACCCGGAGCGACTCTACCCGGATCCGTGCACGCCGAATCAAAACACCAACGACCTGTGCGGCGTGCACGGGAACAGCGGCATTGCCAACCTCGCATTCGTGCTGCTGGCGCGAGGCGGAACCCACCCCCGCGGCAAGACCTCGGTGACAGTCCCGGCGATCGGGGTTTCTAAGGCCGAGCAGATTTTCTACCGAGCCTTGACGGTTTATATGACCTCGAGCACCAACTTCGAGGGCGCGCGCAACGCGACCGCGCAGGCGGCGCAGGACCTCTACGGCTCGACCGATGTCAACGCGGTCCACGCCACCTGGGATGCGGTCGGCGTTCCGGGCGGAGCGGTGTCGGTCACGGCGCTGTCCAACGGTGTTCCGGTTTCCGGGCTGTCGGGGGCGACGGGCAACGAGCAGTACTTCGTGCTGGCGGTGCCGACCGGCGCCTCGGACCTGAGCTTTCAGATCTCCGGCGGATCGGGCGATGCCGACCTGTATGTGCGGAGCGGCAGCCTGCCCACGACGTCGGCATACGACTGCCGGCCCTATCTCAACGGCAATTCCGAGACATGCAGCTTTGCCAGTCCCACCGCGGGCGACTGGTATGTGATGATCCAGGCGTACTCGACGTACTCGAGCGTGTCGTTGACCGGCAGCTTTTTGACCTCGGTGCCGAACCAACCTCCGACGGCGAACTTCAGCTTCACGACCTCGGACCTGACGGCGACGTTTTCGGACTCGTCGTCTGATTCGGACGGGTCCATCGTCTCGCGGAGTTGGACCTTCGGTGACGGCGGCACGTCGACGGCGACCAACCCGAGCCACACCTACGGCTCGGCCGCAACCTATACCGTCAACCTTACGGTCACCGACAACGACGGCGCCACCAATTCGATCTCCAAGCAGGTTACGGTGACCGCTCCGGCCGGAGGTGGTGCACCGTGCACGAACTGCACCGAGTACACCGGTACCCTGACCGGGACGGGTGACGTCGACTACCAGCCGAACGGCACCTACTACTATGCCGGATCCGGCGTCCACGAGGGTTGGCTCGAAGGGCCGGCGGGGACAGACTTCGACCTCTATCTCTACCGCTGGACAGGGTTTTCGTGGTCACGCGTGGCGAGCTCGACATCGAGCACGTCATCCGAGCACATCGCCTACTCCGGCAGCTCCGGCTACTACTACTGGCGGGTGTATTCCTACAGCGGCAGTGGCAGCTATCAACTGTGGTTGGCTACCCCCTAGTTCCGACCCGAAATGAAAATCGAAGTGGCCCCGCCGAGTGGCGGGGCCACTTTTTCGTATCTGATTACGGTAACCGCGTCGTTGACACGAGGTCTCTCATCTGGTAAAACAAGCGCCCCTTTTGTGGAGGGGAGAGGTGTGGAATGACTGACTATGCGATCGTTGAACATGGCGGCAAGCAGTACCGGGTGAGTCCCGGAGACGAGCTGCTGGTGGAGCGCACCCAGTCGGAGCTGAAACAGGGCGATGACCTCGTCTTCGACCGGGTGATGATGCTCAGCCAGGGTGAGGTGGTCCGCGTCGGGCAGCCGATTGTCGAAGGGGCGGTCGTACGCGGCCAGGTCTTGGCGCCGGTGCGGGGCGAAAAAATCATCGTTTTCAAGAAGAAGCGCCGCAAGGGATACAAGCGGACGCAGGGCCATCGGCAGGACTACTATCGGGTCCGTGTCGAGACCATCGAGGCCTAGGGGGAACCATGGCGCACAAAAAAGGACAGGGCTCAAGCCGCAACGGGCGTGACTCGCACTCCAAACGCCTCGGCACCAAGGTGGGTGACGGTCAAAACGTGACCGCGGGGACCATCCTCGTGCGCCAGCGCGGAACCCGTTTCAAGCCCGGGAACAATGTCAAGCGTGGCGGCGATGATACCCTCTTCGCGACCTCGGAAGGTCAGGTGAAGTTCCGAAACCGTGGACGCCTCGGCCGCTATATCAGCATTCTTCCCAACTGATCTCAGCCTAAGATGAATCGCCGCAGTGAGTTGACAGGCGCGGCTGCGTTGCAGCCGCTTTGTGGTTAGCGCATGCTCGTCGACTCTGTCCGAATCACCGTGCGGGCTGGTGACGGGGGGAACGGCAGTATCTCCTTCAGGCGCGAGAAGTTCGTGCCCCGGGGTGGCCCGGACGGCGGCGATGGTGGACGCGGGGGCAGCGTGATCCTCCGTGTCGACGATGGACTCAACACCCTCCTCCATCTCCATCACCGACGGCTCGTGCGGGCCGAGCGAGGTCAGCACGGGAAGGGGAAGAATCGTACCGGCGCGGGCGGCCGCGACGTGATACTGAAAGTCCCCCCGGGGACGGTGGTGCGGGTTGCCGGAGATCCGAAGATCCTCGGCGACCTCGTGGACGAGAGGAAGGAAATGGTGGTTGCCCATGGAGGGCGTGGAGGTCGCGGCAACGCGCGGTTTTCCAGCTCGACGAACCGGGCGCCCCGCACCGCCGAGGACGGCCAGCCCGGCGAGGTTTTCGAGCTCGACCTGGAGCTCAAGCTCCTCGCCGATGTCGGCCTTGTCGGTCTCCCGAATGCCGGCAAGTCCACTCTTTTGGCGCGTATTTCCGCGGCACGACCAAAGGTGGCCGACTATCCCTTTACGACCGTCGAGCCCCACCTCGGCGTCGTCCAAGCCGTCGATGACGAGCTGCGGACATTGGTCATGGCCGATATTCCAGGCCTCATCGAAGGCGCTCATGAGGGGGCGGGTCTCGGCATCCAGTTCCTGAGGCACGTCGAGCGGTGCCCGGTGCTGGCCCATTTGGTCGACCTTGCCGATTCCTCTTCCTTGGCCGACCGGGTTGAAACCATTCGGGGTGAACTCGCCGCCCACGAGGCCCCGCTCGAGACACGACCCTGGGTGCTGGTCGGAACCAAGCTCGATGCCGCAGGTGATCGCGCCGTCGTCCTGGGAGAATTGAAGGTCGTCGCCGAAGATCATGGCGCTGCCTGGAGCGCGATCTCGGCGGTGACCGGAGAAGGCATCCCGCAGCTCGTGGGTCTGCTCTTCGAGTTCGTCGGGGAGGTCAAGGAGAGATCATGAAAGATCGGATTGCGGTTTACGGAGGGAGCTTCGATCCATTTCACCTCGGGCATCTGGTGCCCACGGTGCGGGCGCAGGAGACCTTCCATTTTGAAAGGTTGTACTTCGTGCCCGCGGGCAGTCCACCGCACAAGGATTCTCAACCCCTGACGGCGGTGACTCACCGCCTCGCAATGGTGGCGATGGCGACCTTGCCATATGAGGGTTTCTTCACCTCCGACATCGAGGTCTTCGCGCCGCAACCAACCTACACGGTGGACACCGTACGTCGGTTTCAGCAGCGATTCCCCGACCACACCCTCTATTTCATTCTCGGTTCCGATTCGTTCTCACAAATTTCCACGTGGGACCGGTGGGAGGAACTGGTCGACCAGGTGCATCTCGTGGTCCTGCACCGGGCTCACATGTGGGGCGAGGATCTTGCTCGCCGTGTGCCTCCCAGGCTGGTGCCGCGCATGCGCGAGGTGAGACCTTTTGCAGAGGTTCCGGACTCGGATGATCTGACGATCTACCTCCTCAACCATGAACCGTTTCCGATTTCGGGGACTTCCATCCGTGACCGCCAGAGCAGAGGCCAGCCGATCCGTGAGCTGGTACCCCACGAAGTTCATTCATACATCGAGAAGTACGGCCTCTACAGGCCGAGCAACGGGGCGGAGGGCCAGCATGTTGCCGATTGACACCCTGGAGCCGATTCAGGCAGCCGCCCGAGGCGCCGCCGACAAGAAAGCCTTCCACATCGTCGGTATCGAAGTCGGTGAGCTCACCTCCTACACGGACGCCTTTCTCCTCTGCTCAGCCGCCAGCGATCGCCAGGTGGCGGCGATTGTCGACGGAGTTCAACGCCGGTTGAAGGAGTCCGGACGGCGCCCGCTGCATGTCGAAGGGGAGGCGCGCAGCGACTGGGTGCTCCTCGACTACGGCGATTTCGTGGTGCATGTCTTCACTGAAGAACGGCGCACGTACTACGCGCTCGACAGTCTTTGGGGCGACGCCCCGAGATTGTCGGCGGATCAACTCGGCGTCGACGAGAACCCACCGACGTGAGAATCCGGGTGGCGTGGCTCGGCAGGCCTGCGGCGAGCCCTTATGAGGATCAGGTGGAGATCTATCGGCAGCGAGTTCACCGTCGATGGCCGGCGGAGGACCGCCCGCTCCGACCCGCCGGGGGAGGGCGTGACAAGGATCCGTTGCGCTCCCTGCGGCAAGAGGCTGCCGTCGTCGAGCGCCTGCTCGATCCCGGCTGGCGTTTCGTGGCCCTCGACGAGGGAGGACGATCGCGTGACAGCGAGTCGTTCGCCCGCCGGCTGGAACGATTCGAAGATGCAGGAACGAACGGATTGCTCTTCGCCGTCGGCAGCGATCTCGGCCTTCATGCCGATCTTCTCGGCCGCGCCGATGAGTGTTTTTCACTGAGCCCGATGACCCTTCCCCATCTGTTGGCTCGTCTCATTTTGTGGGAACAGTTGTTTCGCGCCACCCATATCCTGGGTGGTGGTGCGTACCACCGGTTCGGCGTACAATAGGAAATCTTCGCCGGGAGACGACGGCGTAATCGTTCGGAGGGTGTAACGCATGAACAAAAGACAGCTGGACCGCTATCGCAAGCAGCTGATGGAAAAGAGGGCCGACCTCCTGGCTCGAGTCCAGGCGGCGCGCACCAGTGAAAAAGAGGGAGGCGACGAGGATGCCCCCGATCTCGGCGACCGTGCCCTATCAACAGTTACCCGTGACCTCAGCTACCAGCTCACAGTGACCGAACGCGACATCCTGCGCCGGATTGACGCTGCCCTGGATCGTATCGAAACCAAGGAGTACGGCGCCTGCGCCGCCTGCGCAAAAAAGGTCCAATCCGGACGTCTCGATGCGGTACCGTGGGCCTTGCACTGTATCGAGTGCCAGGAGCTTCAGGATCGCGGAGAGATCTGAGACGGGGGTTGCGGTCCACCTGGCGGACCGGGTCGTGAGCTGCCTGAGCCTGATCGCAGCGGCCGATGACTTCCTTCTCGAAGAGGCCCTGAACGAGGTCGTGGTCCGGGCCTGTGCCGACTTCGACGGCGTCGAAGCAGAGATTCTCCCCCCTGAGACCACCCCCGAGCAGCTTGCGGTCGAGCTGTGCTCGCCCTCTCTCTTCGCCCCTAGTCGCGTTCTCGTGACTCCGGACATCAGCGTCTGGCTCGAAGAGCCCGGCCCACGTCGCAAGCCGAAGACCGGTGGCAAGAGCAGGGTTCCGGATGTCGGACCGTTGGTGGCGCTGCTGCAGGAGCAGCTACCGGAGCAGGTGGCTTTGGTAATGGGCGCAGTCTGCAGTCGGAAACCCAAGGGAGACCTCGTGGAGGCGATCGACAAGTCCGGGACTGTGGAGTGGATGCCCGTGCCCGAGGCGCCCAAACCATGGGAGGACGTGGTGCTCTCTCAGGACCAGGCCGGGGTCCTTCGCGGGGTATTGCGACGCGCAGTGGGCGAAGTCGGCTTCACCCCAGAGGCCGAGCGATTGCTTCTCGAGCGTCTCGGCTTCGCCCCGAGGTTGTTGGCGCAGGAGGGGCGCAAGCTGGCGACGGCGGCGACCGGCGGCGTGGTGGACGAGGACCTGGTCCGGGCGCTGAGCTTTCCCCGTGAGCGGTCTCTCGACGTGATACTGGACGCTTTGCTGGATCGACGCGCAGCGCCGATCCTCGATCTCATCGCAGCCTCCCTGGGAGGGATCCCGGTGCTTGACCGGCAGGGCAAGATCATGGATGAGGGCAGGGTGTCGGTGTCGCTGGTTGGGCAGGCGTCCGCCGTTTTTCAGCAGCTGCTTTACCTCCGGAGGGCGGCAGCGGACATCGATCTCGCCGACGAGATGCTCGCAGGGCGAACCGCACGCCCCCTTTGGTATGTGCGCACGTTCAGGGACGGGATCGCGCCCGCTCTTGTGACCTTCCTCGAGGGTGACGCACCCTCACCGGTGGTTCGGGAGAAGGGAAAGGCGCCGAAGCCGTGGTATCTGAGCAAGCTCTTCGCGGGCGCCGGCCGATACAGCGACGAGGAGCTTGCGGAGAACCTCGGTGAGCTCGGTGAGCTCGAGGCCGCGACCCGGGGTCCGTTGGCGATGGATGCCGTTTTCGCCTGGTTTGCCAGGGCCCTCGGCTGACGATTGCGGATGGAGGATTCGGTGATGATGGGCGATCCCGAGAGCGCAGGTCTCGCCGAAGAGCTGGCTTCGAGTCGCGAGCGCGTCCGCCGGCTGGAAACAGTGGTGGAGGCAGGGCTGATGGTCAACTCGACCCTCGACCTGAGCAAGCTCGGTGAGCACATCATCGACATCGCCACCCGCCTGATCAAGGCCGAGCGGGGCAGTCTATTCCTCGTCGATGCTGACAAGGGAACCCTGCGCTCGATGGTGGCCCAGGGAGTCGCGGCGGGCTCGCTCAACCTCGAGATCGGGGAGGGAATCGTCGGTGCGGTTGCGGCCTCAGGCGAGGCCGAGATCCTCAATCACCCCTATGACGACCCTCGTTTTGACTCTCGGGTCGATCTTGCCACCGGGTTCCGGACACGTTCGCTGTTGACGGTGCCGGTGCGCGACCGCGAGGGGCGTCTCACAGCCGTGTTGCAGCTACTCAACCGACGCGATGGGGAGTTCTCCCCGGAGGACGTTGATTTCCTCGCCGAGCTGGGCGTGCCCTTTGCGATCGCCCTGACCACCTCGCGTATGCATGGTGAGATCGTGGCCCGAGAGCGCCTCTACGAAGAGGTGCGGTTGGCGGCCGAGATCCAGCGCACGTTGCAGCCTGCGGAACGAGCCTCGGTTCCCGGTCTCGAGCTCGAAATCATGGTGCGGCCGTGTCTCGAGGTCGGTGGAGACTACTGGGACGTGATTCCCGTCGGGGAGGGGCGCTGGTGGATCGTGGTCGCGGACGTCTCCGGAAAAGGCGTCCCGGCGGGCCTCGTTGCCTCCAACATTCAAGCATGCCTGTGGAGCCGGCGCGATGACCAAAGACCGCTTGCCGAGATCGTTGCAGGCACCAACGACCTCCTCTACCGGCTGACCCAGGGCAGAAAATACGCCACCCTGGTGGTGGTGGAGTGGGAGGAAGGCGGCGAATCCCTGAGCTGGGTGAGCGCGGGGCATCCGCCGTTGTTACACGAGACGGCCGGCGAGGTTCGGGAGCTCGGAGCTACCGGGCGCCCAATCGGCCTCCTTGAAGATCAACACTATGAGTGCGGCCGGGTGAGGTTACTCCCCGGAGACTCCGTTCTGTTGTACACCGACGGCGTGCTCGAAGCGGGGGTGGAAGGTGATGCCGGCGAGTTTGGTCTTGATCGCATCAGCGCCTGTATGCCCGGCGAAGGCGGCCCGGCGGGGGTGATTGCTCGGCTCGAAACCGCCGTCGGCGCCCACCTCGGAGAGGTAGGGCCCGAGGATGACATCACCATGGTCTGCCTGCGCAGGGCCTCATTGATGAGAGACACAGAACGGAGATGAAACCCGATGAGAAGTCCGGGTTAGACTGGACGGGAATGGCCGAACACGCATCGATCTGGGTTGTCGACGATGATCCCGCGATCAGGGAGCTGCTGACCTTCATCGTCACCGAGGCCGGATACGAGGTCGAGGCCTTTGCGTCCGGTTCCGAGGTCCTGGCATACGGGGGGGCGCTGCCCGACGCTGTGCTCCTCGATCTGATGATGCCCGAGGTCGACGGCGTGGAGGTGCTCAAGGAGCTCAAACGGCGCAATCCGACCTTGCCGGTGATGATCCTGACCGCGGATAACGACATCAGCCGCGCGGTGGAGGTCACCAAGCTCGGCGCGTACGACTATCTCGTCAAACCGGTTGACCAGGAGCGACTGCGGACGACGCTCAATCGCGCCCTCTCCCATGGGAGCCTCGAGCAGGAGGTGGCCCGGCTCAAGGATGAGCTCGGCGACCGTTTCCACCTGCGCAGCATCGTCGGATCCTCGTCCGCCATGCGCAAGGTCTACGATCAGATCGAAAAGGTGCTCGAATCGGAGATCACGGTCTTCGTTTCGGGCGAAAGCGGTACCGGCAAGGAGCTCGTGGCCAAGGCCATCCACCATGCCTCGTTGCGCTCGGACGGGCCGTTTGTCGACGTCAACTGCGCGGCGATCCCGGAAGGGTTGCAGGAGAGTGAGTTGTTCGGGCACGAAAAGGGCGCTTTCACCGGCGCCGTCAACGCTCACCCGGGCAAGTTCGAGCAGGCGATGGGCGGCACTATTTTCCTCGACGAGGTGGGCGAAATGTCGCCGTCCGCCCAGGCCCGGCTGCTGCGCGTTATCCAGGAGCGGGTTTCGCGACGGGTCGGCGGCACCGCCCAGATCGAGCTCGACGTGCGGGTGATTTCCGCCTCCAACCGCGATCTCGCAGCGATGGTCGAAGAAGGATCGTTTCGCCAGGACCTTTTCTATCGTCTGGTGGTCTTCCCCATCGAGCTCCCGCCGCTGCGGCGGCGACGAGAGGACATTCCCCTCCTGGTCGAGCACTTCTTGGAGAAGCATGCGCGCGATGCCGGCCGCAGAATCTCGCGGGTCGACGCGCGAGCGATGGAGGCCTTGGTTGGGCATGATTGGCCGGGCAATGTCCGGGAGCTCGAAAATGTGGTCCATCGGACATTGCTGGTCGCTGCGGGCCCGGAACTGAAACCGGAGGACTTGCCGTCGGATCTCGGTAACGGTGTTGCTATGGCCGGGCCCGACGCCGAGCCCGACACGCGCCCTGTAAGCTTGGAGACAATGGAGCGGGCAGCCATCGTTCGCTCCCTCGAGCACAACCAGGGCAACCTCTCCGATGTCGCCCGCCAGCTCGGCATCGGACGCTCGACCCTGTATCGGAAGCTCGAGCAGTACGGGCTTCGGGAGAAGAAGTAGCCAACAATTCTCAATTCTTAATTCTGAATTCTCAATTTGCCATCCACGAAGGGTGATTTTCCCGGACGATAGGGCGGAATTCAAAAC
>JBGMRN010000022.1:0-1731 GCA_048061535.1 Thermoanaerobaculales bacterium
AGGCGGCGCCAAGCGCCACCCCGACCGCCAGACCACGGTCCTTGAAGCTGCCGGACGGGTTGGTCCCCTCGTCCTTGAGGAAGAGCTCGACCCCCGTCGCCTCGCTGAGCGGCTCGTGCAGCACGACCGGCGTCCCGCCGACATCGGCCGCATACCATGGAGGCACCCCTATGACCGGCAGCAGGGCGCCGTACCTCCAGATGCCGTCGGCATCTTCCCATCCTTCATCCCCCAGCTGCTTCCGAACCGCGCCGAGGTCGTACTCCACCAGCAGCGGCTTCCCGGGCGCCGGGCAACAGGAGCACAGACCGAGCGGCCGGCGGAAGCCCCCAGGATCGTGCGCCTCGCCGCTCGATGAGCAGACGATCCCGGAGATGTTCGGATTGATGCGGATCGAATCTTCGGGTTCTCTCATTCGGTCTTCCCCTCGATTCGAATTCTAACCGGCCCGGCGGGGAAAGCGGGGCGATCCAACCTGGACCATGGATCCGAAACCCGGCGAGGCAGACAGACTAAATCGAGACGCAGACTCTTGTTCTAAATTGCCTATCGTTCACATGATGACTTAATGTATGAAAAGGAGCGTACGATAGAAAAGGGACGGCGACGATCCATCGCCGCGAACTGAGGAAGGACTGTGGGCATGCTGAAACTCAAGGTCGTCGTGTCGTTGATTCTCGGAATGCTTACTGCCGCGGAGGCCGTGGACGCCGCCAAGTGGCCGAAGATCCCCCGCTCGGATCGGGAGCTGAACCGGGTCGTAGCTTTTCCCAACGCGGCGGCGGTGATTCTGCTGCGTGAAGGAAACGTCCGTTTCTCGAAGGACAGCAAATCCTCCTTTATCGACGTCTACACCAGGATCAAGGTGCTCACCGCGGAAGGAACCGAGTTCGGCACGATCTCCCTGGTTTCCAGCGACCTGCTCCGCACCAAGAACATCGAGGGACGAACTCACCTGCCCGACGGGTCGGTCGTGGAGTTGACGAAGGACGCGACCTTCGAGAAGGAGTACTCGGACTTTTACGGCACCACCCTCGCCTCGGTCGCCCTGCCTCAGGTCGTCCCCGGCGCAATCATCGAGTACCGTTATCGCCGCTACTTCGACTACATCCTGTTCACCAACCCGTGGTATTTCCAGGCGGAGATCCCAACGCTCACCAGCCGCGTCATCTTCAACCTGCCGGAAACGGTGCGGTTTCATCCGGTGGAAATCCCCACCCTGCGCTCGGTCGAGCTCCAGCGGGACGTCAAGAACACACCCTTCGGGAACCAGATCACCTACACGATGGAAAACGTGCCTCCCGTTCCCGATGAACCCTATCGCTTCCCGTTCGAAGATCTCTCCTCACGGGTCGTCGTCCTACCAGGCACCGACTACGGCTCCGGCACGCCCTTCCCCATTTTCGAGACCTGGGACAGCGTGGTCGAGCTCGCGGTTGGGAACGACGATTACGGCTATGTGAAGTTCCGGAGAAAGAGCCGGGACGCCAGGGCCGAGGCGCGTCGGGTGAGTTCCGGGATCGGCGGATATCTCGAACGCGCACAGGCGATCTACCGGTGGGTCCGCGACGAGATCGACCTTGGTCCGTATGTCGGCGTCTGGGTCGGAAAGAAAACCGCGGATTCGGTGTTGGAGAATCACAGCGCCGGAGTGGCCGACAAGGCGTTGTTGCTCGAAGTCATGCTGCGAGAGGTCGGCATCAAGACCGCCATCGCATGGTCGAATCCTCG
>JBGMRN010000022.1:1831-3080 GCA_048061535.1 Thermoanaerobaculales bacterium
ATGTCGACGACCAAGGAGTGGCGACCGGCGCCGGCACCTTCAGCCTCACCGGCTACCACGCGTGGGAGCGTCTGCGTTGGAAGGACACCAAGGACAACACCGATCACGCATGGGCGGCCTGGATCGAAGCCAGGTACCCCGGCTACGACGTGTCGGGAGTCGAGGTCGAGGAAGATGTCGAGGCCTCCCGGATCGACGTTCGGTGGGTGATGGCCCAGAGGGAGGACGAGGCGCTCGGCGATGAGACGAGCATCAGCGTCGCCGCACCGCTCGCGGTGGCGACAAATCCCTTCACTCTCGCGCCAAACCAACGCTTGACGCCGGTCCAATTCGACTACTGCGACGTCGACCGCCTGCGACTGACCGTGAGTTGGCCGGAGGGATGGATTGTCGACGGCGCACCCCGCCTCGCCAACCTCACGAACTCGGCGGGTTCGCTGGTCACCTCATTCAGTGAGGATCCCGAGGAGCGCCGCCTCACGATCGAACGAACTCTCACCATCAGCCAAAACGAGTTCATCGGACGCGGACCGTACGCAGAGCTGAGAAACCTCTTCGCCGCCACCGTCGCCAACGACGGTGAGCAGGTCCTCCTCGTCGCCGAATGAAGGAACGGGTCTTCTTCGCTTGCGCCGTGCTGCTTGCGACCCACACCGGCTGGTCGGCAACGATTCTCGAGCGAACCATCGAGTTCACGATCACGGGTTCGGCGATGACCGAGCACCAAATCCTGGTGGTCGCCATGGACGAACCCGGGGACCTCGAGAGCTGGGCCGAGTACCCGGTGTGGCTGAACGAGGGAATTGAGCTCGAGAGCTGTTCCGCCGAGGTGCTTGACTCCAACGGCAGGGTGGTCGAAAGGGTCAAAAAAAAGGATTTCCGCGAGGTGACGTCGGTGGGCTTCGGGCTGTACTCGTCGGCGTACGCCCTGGTCATTCCCTTGCCGATGCTCCACGTCGGACAACGCGTCCGCATCGAGCTCGTTCGCGTGCGCCGTCCTTACTTCCCCGCTCACTCGGTGCGCCTGACCTCCGCTTCGGACCAACAGAAGCTGCGGGTTACGGTGCATGGAGACAAGACACTTCGCTGGACCCTACAGAATGCCGAGGACATTGTCAGCGTGGCCGAAGGCCCGGAGGGAATAGAGCTGACCGGTCACGACCTTCCCGCCGATCACCGCCGCGCGTTCGCAGCCGACGCTGACGCGGCGAGACCGACCCTCCGCTTCGCGTGGGGATCCGATGCCACC
>JBGMRN010000022.1:3180-22059 GCA_048061535.1 Thermoanaerobaculales bacterium
CGACGCTGACGCGGCGAGACCGACCCTCCGCTTCGCGTGGGGATCCGATGCCACCTGGCAGGCTCTCGGGCGGTGGTACGAAGACCTGATCAGTGGACTGTCTGACCGATCGGGTGCGGTCAGCGCGCTCGCGGATCAGCTGACCGAGGGCCTCACGACCGATCGGGAGCGCCTCGTCGCTCTCGCCGACTTCGTCAAGCGAAGGGTTCGCTACGAGGCGGTCGAGATCGGCGCCGGGGGTTACATCCCAACCGCCGGCGGCACCGTACTCGATCGCGGGTGGGGGGACTGCAAGGACAAGGCCCGGTTACTCTCCGAGCTGCTCGCTGCGGTCGGTATTCCGAGCCATCCGGTTCTCATCCGCTCGGGACGCAGCGCGCGGATCGACATCGACTTCCCCTCCCACCTCCAGTTCAACCACGCCATCCTCGCCGTGCCTGCGCAGGCCGTCGGCGCCGAGGCCGGCGACCCCGTGGTCGAAGGATTCCTGTTCATCGATGCCACCATGGATCGTGGCGGGCCGTTGTGGTTGAGCCCGTACTGCCAGGGTCATTGGGCGCTGGTCGTGGACGGCGAGCAAAGCCGACTGGTCCGCATCCCGGTGCTGATTCAACTCGAATCGAGGGTGCTTTCGATTGCCGGCGATGTGGACGACAACGGCGATTTTTCAGGTGCTGCGGAGCTTCGGCTCCGGGGTTTCAGGGCACTCGGCTGGCTGCGCGACTTCGACAGCGAGGACCCGGCCCGCATCGACGAGGCAATCCACCGCGTCATGCAGCGCCTCACCGGCGCCAAGGTCACATCGGCGACCTGGCGCGACCTCGAAACCGACGTCCCGGCCGTGATCCTAACAGCGAACCTGCGAATCGCAGGATTGGTCCGCGGGTCGGCCGGAAGACGGCGAATGCGCGCTCCGCTGCTCCAAGGATTGCCGGAAGCGCGAACGATGGATGCTCGCTCCGAGCCCCTCGTGCTGACGCCGGGCGGGCATCGGACGATCTGGAAGATACGCCTTCCCGATGAGTGGTGTCCGGTGGTTCCGACCGATTCAAACACCGAGAACTCGACCGGCAGATTCACCTACCGGGCCACGATGAACGATGCCAACACCCTGGTCGTCGACGGCGCCGCGACGGTCTCCCGCTGGTGGTTCGGACCGGAATCGTTCGACCACCTGCGCGCTCTCAGCATCGAGGAAAGCCGCACCAGCCGCCGCAGCTTGCGGCTCCGGTGCGAGGAGGCCACGGACGCCGGCAGCAACCGCGACGTCCCATAAGCAAGCTAGCTGAGAACTCAGCAGCAGCCGGCGGGAGGACCTTCCTCACTCGGCGAGGAGCCACAGTCGAAGAGGCCATAGTGCACCTCACGATCGCCCTCGACTTGAAAGTTCTCGCCGAAGCGGGTCTCGGAGAGCATGGCTGCGGTGTTGCCGCAGACGGCAGTCGGCTTGCCGGTGGCGAACTCGTGGTGGTCGTCGAGGTGGAAGGCGTGGGGCGCGCCCGGGATGGTTCCCAGATAGCGGGCGATCTGGCCGTAGTCCTCGCAGCGATCCTCGAGCGAGGCGAGCTTGAAGGCGCGCACGGTCGTCGAACGGAAGCGGAGCATCTGGGACTTGAGGTGGCGGCGGCCGACAGCGAGCTGCTCGGCGGTCATGTCGATGCCGATCACCCGGCCCGTCTCACCGACCAGCTTGGAGCACAGAAAAGCATCCCGCCCGGTCCCACAGCCGAGGTCGAGCACCGTTCGTCCCTCGACCGCAGGCGGGATCGGCGATCCGCAACCATAGAAACGCTCGAGGATCTCGGGTTCGATGAGCTCGAGGATCTCAACCACTTCACTTGCCACATCGCCCAGAGGGCAGCATGCGTTGGTCTTGAGGTCGCGACTGTTGGAAAGCACGCGGCTGTAATACTGCTGAACCTGTCTACGGGTCGAAGTCTTCGCGGTCAATGAATTCCTCCGGAGAACGTCGTCGCGATTACTATGACCGGCGGCGAGGGGGGGTTACATGGGGAAGGGGTTAGGAGGTTAGGAGGTTAGGAGGTTAGGGGGTTTCAAGTGTCACGCTCCTGAGGGGATGCCACGTCCGAAGGAATGCGCCCAAGCGCGGGAAGAGTGCTTCCAGCTACCTGATCGCCTCCCCGCGCCGATCATTCCGAATTCCGAATCCCTCGTTCCTTCCTCGGCAACACCAGCATCTCGAAGATATTGGTGGCCGGGGAGTAGGTTGGCTCCAATCGGGTTCGGTAGGGTTCGAGCCGCTCGGCGATGACCGGCGGGACGCCGTCCTGCCACGGCACACGGCCGGGATCGGCATTGACCAGCTCGATCTCCGCCTCGACCTCCTCCCGCCAGGAGGCCCTCGCGGGATCGTCCGCGAGATCCTCGACGTGGTTCCCGAGCATTGCCAGCAGGTCGCGGCGCAGCCGCCAGATCACGCCATCGGGTTCGAGCTCGCCGCCGAAGCTCATCTGCAGGCTGCCGCCGGAGGCGGCGCGCTCCTCGAGGGCGTCGTGCAGCTCCGACTCGGCCACCGGGTGCCCGAGCCATGCGTGGTAGGTCAGCCAGTAGTACCAAATGTACTCGCCGAGGCCCATGCCGTTGTCGAGAAGCGTCTGGTTGCGCGCGCGGCCCAGCTCGAGGGCGCGGGGGCCGATGCGCATTCCTGCCCCGGCGATGCGGAAACCACTTGCCGCCTTCCCGTCGCCGTCGGTCGACGCCACCACCGCCACCGCCTCGGCCAGCTCCTCACGGGGGCCGGCGAGCAGCTCGCGAACGACGAGAAAGACTTCCAGCCGTTCCTGGGTCACCCCGTGATCGGCCGGGGGCCGGAAGTCGCGCACTTGGCCGAACCGCTCCTCGAGCTCCCGCGAGGTCTCGGTCGCGGTCTCGACCGTCGCCACAGTGTCCTGCGCCCATCGGTATCCCATCCAGCCGAGCGCTCCGACCACAACCACCATCGCCAGGCACCCGAAACCACAACCCGTGAGGATCTTCGAGGTCGTGCTGCTCATCCGTCCTCCGTCAACCGCCCTGCCGAAACTCGCTCGCAGCCAGGACCGTGAAAATCACCGCCGCGATCCCAACCGGAAAGAAGCCGAAGACGGCGGCGATCGAGCCGGCCAACGCCAGACCCCAGCGCCGCCTGTTCAAGGCGGCGATGCCACCAACGATCGCGAGCACGCCGGAAACGAAGCAGAGCAGCGCCAAGGGTAAAAAGAGGGCTACCGGCAGGATCGCCAACGGACGCATCTCCGGATCGGAAAGGGTCCCGAGGACGCCGCTGCCGATCAGGGCGATAGCAAGCAGAGGGATGCCGCCGACGAGCCCGGAGATCCCGGCGATGATGTCGAGGATGCCTGCCACGGTCGCTTTGGAAGTCTGAGCCATCGAGATTCCTCCTCCTAGCCCGCATATCTCACCAGCTTCCTGCTGCGGCCGGCGAAGCACCGCGCCCAGCTGTGTTTTCTCGCCTCGGGGTGCTCGACGTACTGCAAGTACGCGCTCCGCGCCCCTCGGGTCGGAAACCCAACTGTTCACGGCGCCTCACCGCCCTCGCGACGAAACCCGGTGAAATATGCGGGCTCGCACGATCCAAGTGTACGAGCTCCACTACAGAGTACGCTGGTCTCGCGTAGTTGGTTCGCCAGCGCGCCCATGAAAACCCGCTGCGCCCGGCGCTCGGGGTTTCGAGCTGTATGATGATCCCGAAAGCGGGGACCACCCCGAGGAGGGCATGATGCACAAGTTCACGGCGGTCGCCACCGGCCTGGTTCTGGCATGTGGGTTCACGTTTTTCGCTGAGGGCGCCGGCGCCGAACAAACCCTGAGCGACGGGGAACAGGAAACGCTTGTCATCCGCACCTTTGTGCTCGAGCACGCCCAGACCAAGGATGTGGATCGGCTGCTCCGCTCCCTCGTCGAGGTGCGCGGCCTGTCGTCGCAGCCCGAGCTCGACGCCATCGTCATTCGCGACACGGCGGCGAAGATGGCGGTGATCGAACGCCTGATCGAGGTGGTGGACCAGCCGCGCGGAGAGGTCGACGTCGATGTCGAGCTGCTGAGCGTTCGGAGGAAGGACGATAATCCGGCGGCGGACATGCGGCTCGCTGGTGATCAGGTGCAAGCGCTGAGGCAAAAGGAAGGCACGAGAACCCTCGCGCGCTCGGCGGTCAGCGTCATGGAAGGCGGCAGCGGTCGTGTCCACCTCGAGGTGGGGAGGTCGCGAACGCCGTTGGTGCGCCTCGACGTGACCCTGCGCGTCCGTCAGCACCCGACCAGCGGTGAGCTCACTCTCGACCTGACGGCCGAGCTTTTTCACCTCGACAAACCGTTCGCGAGCGGTGACCGCGCGCCGATTGCATGGAACCAGACGGAGAGCTCCCTGCGTCTGGCTGCCGGCGAGACCGCCGTGCTGAGGTTCCCCGACACCGATCCTGACCGCGAGATCGCGATCGCCCTGACGCCGGTGGTGGTCCGGGCCTCCGGACTCGATTCTCCTCCTTGACACCTCCCCTCCGGGGACCTATCTTGCATTCTGACCGACTGGTCGGTCAGAGTTGGAACAAGACTTGATTGCATCAAGATCCGGTGGCGGCGACAAGCGCGAACTCATTGTCGAGGCGTCGGCCGAGGTCTTCGCCGAGCGGGGCTTCGCGAGCACCCGGGTAGCCGACATCGCCGAGCACGCGGGAATCGGCAAGGGAACCGTGTACGAGTACTTTACGAGCAAGGAGGAGCTCCTCTTCGCGGTCTTCGAGTGGATCAACGACCGCATCGCCGAACGGGTGCTGGCAGCAGTGGCCGAAGGGGGCAGCAGTCACGATCGCCTGGTACGCCTGCTCCGCCTCGGCGCCGAAATCGTCCAGGATCAGGTGGAGATGCAAGCGGTCACCCTGGACTTCTGGGCGGCGTCACGGGGCAGCGGCCTCGAGAGCCGCTTCAACGAGGCATGCCTCGCCTCCTACCGCACGTTTCGTGGAATCGTCGCCGGCATCGTGGTCGAGGGACAGGCCGGTGGAGAGTTTCGGGCGGAGATCGATGCCGAAGCCATCGCCACCATGATCGTAAGCGCCATGGACGGCCTGGGTGTGCAGATCTTCTTCGACCGCTCACTCGACCCGCATCAAGCCGTCGACGGCCTGGCCGGCGTTCTGCTCCGGGGCCTCGAAGGAGAAGCAAAATGAGTCATTGGCAGACGAAGTTCCGATCCATACAGCTCGCGCTCCTCGCCTTGCTGCCGCTGTTTTTGTTCTGGAACGACCCGTTGTCCGCAGGTGTGGGCGAACCGCCGACGACGCTCAAGGAGCTCGTCCTCGACGCCATCAGAACTCATGAAGCCGTGCAGCTCGCCGACAGCCAGATTCGGCGTGCCCAGGCCGACGTCAAGCTGGTGAGCTCGGCCCTGATGCCGAGCCTCGACCTCAACGGCGCATACACCTTGTTCAACAACGACCTGTCGATCGAGCTCACTCCGGGGGAGAGCTTCGTGATTCGCCCGGCGCAGGACTGGACGGCCAGCGTCGATCTTCGCCAGACCCTGTTCTATGGTCTGCGTGATTGGCGCGCCCGGGACATCGCCAGGCTCAACCGCGATATCGCCGACCTCGACCGCTCGAGAACCGTCAACGACCTCACTCTCCAGGTGGCGAAGGCGTTTTATGACGCGGTTGCGCTGGCCGAGTGGGTCGAGGTTCGCAAGATTGTGCTCGAGGAGAACGAGAACCAGCTCAAGGTCGCCGAACGCCGCTTCGAGGTCGGCGAGATCGCGATCGCCGATGTCGCCCGCTGGCGCGCCCAGGTGGCCGCGGCCAAGCAGGCGCTGGTGGTGTCCAGGGGCGACGCGGCCCTCTCCCTCAATCGACTTGCACGCCTGGTCGGCAGGCCGGGTCTGGGAGAGCTCGAGTCACCGGGGCCGATCCCGGTCCCGTCCGGCGACGAGGATGAGTTGATGGAAAGCGCATTCGACCAACGTATCGAAGTGCAGACCTTGGTCCACCAGCTCGAGGCGGCCGGTCTTTTCGTCAGGTTGCGACGAGGCGGCTGGTACCCCGAGGTCGATGCCGCGGCCCAGTACTTCCAACAGAAGTCCCAGTTCCCGGCCGGCAACTGGATGTCGCTGACACTGTCGTTGAGGGTGCCGATTTATGACGGCGGCCTCACCAAGGCGCGGGTCGCCAAGGCCAAGGAGGACCTGCGCGAGGTCGAGCTGCTCGAGCAGACACTCCGGCGCACCATCGAGGACCAGGTGGATTCCGCCTCCATCGGCTACCGGGCGGCCAACGCCGTCTTCGACGCCGCCAGCGAACGCACCCAGGCGGCACGGCTGGCCTACCGCCAGGTGGAACGCGCCTACCGCGTCGGCGAGGCATCCACCACGGATCTCCTCAACGCCACCGCTGAGGCGACCGACGCCGAAACCTCGCGGATCGTCGCCCGCGCCCAGCGCGAGTACCAGGCGATCTTCCTCCGCTACGCGGTGGGTCTGCCGCCGTTGCCCGATCTCGACTTCCGCCAGATGAGCCACGTGAAATCCCAGGAGAATTGAGATGCACACCATCCGACGCCGTACGCCGATCGTTTTCGTCCTCACGCTTCTGGTCACCCTGCTCACCGGCTGCCACGGCTCGGATGACGATGATCCCGCGGCCGCCGCCGAAACCCTCGAGCGGGCGCTCGCGCCACGCGAGGTTCGGCTCATCCAGCCCGAGACCCGTGAAGAACGTCCATCGGTGCAGCTGGTCGGTGAGATCCGCGCCTTCGACACCGTCGTCGTGTCCTCCGAGGTCGCCGGCAAGGCGGACCGTGTGTTGGCGGAGGTCGGTGATCGGGTCGAAGAAGGCGCCGCGCTCGCGTGGGTCGATCGGGACACCTTCCGCATCTACCTGCGGCAGGCGGAGGCCAACCTCGCGGCTGCCGACGCCGATCTCGCGCTGGCGGGCAAAGAGCTCGAACGCAAGCGCGATCTGCGCTCGGACGAGACCATCTCGCAGTCCGTCTTCGACCAGGCGAAGGCGAACTTCGATCTCGCCAAAGCGCGGATGGCGGCCGCCGCAGCGGCGCTGGATCTCGCCGCCCGCAACTATGACCGCAGCGTGATTCGAGCACCCGCGGCCGGGGCGATCACCCAGCGATTGGTCGTGGCCGGACAGTGGGCCGAGGTCGGTGAAGGCATCTTCCACCTCGCCGTCGGCGACACCATCAAGGTGTCGGCGCGGGTGCCCGAGGCATGGGCGCCCGAGCTCGCCGGCCTCGAGGAGTTCACCTTCACAGTCGGGGTCTCCGGTCCAGTCCACACCGCCAAGCTCTACAGCGTCCAGCCGGTGGTCGAGCAGGCCAGCCGCTCGTTCGAGATCGTCGGCACGGCCCCCAACGACGGCTCGATCAAGCCCGGCATGTTCGCCAACGTGATTCTCGAGTCTCCGACCGCAAAGCAGACCTTGTGGCTGCCGGCGTCAGCGGTCGCGACGTCTGACCTGCCGCAGGTGCTGATGGCAGAAGACGGCGCGGTCGCCTATCGCAAGGTGCGGATCGGGCGGCGTGACGACGGCCTCGTCGAGATCGTCGACGGGCTGTCGGTGGATGAGTCGGTAATCGCCGACGTTTCGGGGTTGAGCCGAGGCCTGCCCGTCAAGATCGTCAACTGAGAGCCTGAGCATGAATATCCAGTTCCAACCCTCATCTTCTAGTCTTTTCTTCGGTTTCCGGAGGAGAACGGAGAGAAGAAAAGAGCGCGAACGAAGTGAGCAGTCATGAATCTGTATGACGTTGCGATCCGTCGTCCTGTCTTCACCGTCATGCTGATGGTGGCGCTGGTGGTCTTCGGCACCCTCGGCTACCAGACGCTCCCCATCAACCTCCTACCGTCGATCGACTTTCCGATGGTCACCGTGATCACCCTTCTCCCCGGCGCCTCACCGGAGGTCATGGAGTCCGACGTCACCGACGTGATCGAGGCCGCAGTCAACACCATCGAGGGCATCGACCAGCTCACCTCGTACTCCGGTCAGGGTGTATCCCAGGTGACGGTGATGTTCACCACCGACCGCGACGTCAACATCGCGGCCCAGGACGTGCGCGACAAGGTATCAGGCGCGGTCGGCCAGCTGCCGCTCGACGCCGAGCCGCCGATCGTCCAGAAATTCGACGTCAACACGCAGCCCATGCTGTGGATGGCGCTGGCAGGGCTGGACGCCCGCGAGCTGTCGGATTATGCCGACCAGGTCGTCAAACCACAGCTACAGTCAGTGCCCGGCGTCGGCAACGTGATCATGCCCGGTTTCCGCGAGCCGATGATCCGCATCTGGATCGACCGCGACAAGCTCGCCGCCCACCGCCTCACGGTCTCCGATGTCATCGCCGCCCTGCACCGCGAAAACCTCGAGCTGCCGGGCGGTTTCATCGAAGGGCCCCTGACCGAGCTCGCGGTGCGCAACCTCGGTCTCTTCGAGACGGTGGAGGACTTCGACCGCATGATCGTCGCCACGGTCGACGGTCGTCCGATCCGCCTTTCCGACGTCGGCTTCAGCCAGCTCGGCGTTGCCGACGAACGCGGCATGGCCCGCTACAACCTGACCCCCACCCTGGGTCTCGGCATCGCCCCGCGCTCGGGCGCCAATCTGGTCGATGTCAACCGGGCCGTGCGTGAACGCATGGACGAGCTGGCCAAGGACTTCCCGCCCGGACTCTTTTACGACGTCGCCTTCGACGGCGCCGAGTACGTGGAGAGGTCCATCGAGAACGTCCAGGTGGACATCGTCTACGGCGCCATCCTGGCAATCCTGGTGGTCTTCGTCTTCCTGCGCTCATGGCGCTCCACCTTCATCGTCTCACTCGCGATCCCCACCTCGCTCATCGCCACCTTCGGTTTCATGCGCGCCTTCGGCTTCTCGCTCAACAACCTCACGACGCTGGCGCTGGCGCTGTCGGTGGGGGTGGTGATCGACGACGCCATCGTGGTTCTCGAAAACATCTTCCGCCACCAGGAGGAGGGCGAGGATCCGTTCACGGCCGCGCTCAAGGGGACCCGCGAAATCGCCCTCGCGGCGATGGCCGCGACCTTCTCGATCGCGGCGGTCTTCATCCCCGTCGCCTACATGAAGGGAATGATCGGCCAGTTCCTGTTCGAGTTCGGCATCTCGGTGGCGGTTGCGATTCTCATCTCGCTCTTTGTCGCCCTCACGCTGACTCCGATGCTGTGCTCGCGGATCCTCAAGGTACAGCCGAAGCACGGCCGGCTCTACGAGATCCTCGAAGGAGGGTTCACGCGACTCGAGGCGTCCTACGCCCGCGGCCTCGACTGGGTGCTGAGGCACAAGCTCATCACCCTGGTAACCTCGACCCTGGTCGTCACCGCCAGCCTCGGCTTGACTCCATTCATCGGCGCCGAGTTCGCCCCCGGCGAGGACATGTCGGCCTTCATGATGCAGATCGAAACGCCGGTGGGGACCTCGCTCGAGGCCATGGACCGCAAGATGCAGGAGATCGAACGGATCGTGCTCGGGCAACCGGAAATCCGGTCCGGGTTCTCCGCGGTGGACATCGAGGAGCGGGGCCAGGTCAACTCGGGCATCATGTTCACCCGCATGTACAAACCGTCCGAACGTGAGGCGGCACAGGCCGAGATCGTCCAGCGGCTGCGACGCGAGCTGGCGAAGGTCGAGGACGTCCAGATATCGGTGATCGAGTTCAGCTTCTACAACGTCGGCGGGGAGGGTGGCGAAAAAGCGCTGGCCTACTCGATCCGCGGCCCCGATCTGGACGAGCTCGACCGCATCGGCAACCGGGTCATCGAACGCCTCTCGGCCATCCCCGGGTTCGTCGACCTCGACACCAACCTCGACCTCGAGCAGCCGCAGCTCTTCGTCAACGTCGATCGCGAGCGGGCGGCCGATCTCGGGCTCGACGCGGCGACGATCTTCGAGACCGTCTACGCCCTGATCGCCGGCCGCGAGGTGGGCTCCTTCACCGACCAGGGCAAGCGTTACGACGTGCGCATCAAGGTCGACCCGTCCCAGGCCCTCTCCCCGGAGGATATCGGGAGGCTGCAGGTGCGAACCAGATCCGGCCAGATGGTCCGCCTGGACTCGGTGGTGGAGATCGGCTACGGCGTCGGCCCGATCAACATCAACCGCACCGACCGTGAGCGCAGCGTGCTCCTGACCGCCAACCTCGAGAACCTGCCGTTGAACAGGGCGCTTGAAACCGTCGACCGCATCTTCACCGAGGAGCTGCCGGAGGGTTACCACGCCAAGGTCACCGGCCAGGCCGAGGAGTTTGCGGCATCCATGAGCTCGTTACTCTTCGCCCTCGGTCTCGCAATCCTCATCGTCTACATGCTGCTGGCGAGCCAGTTCGACTCGCTGCTCCACCCCTTCACCATCATGTTCGCGCTGCCACCGGCGATGGTCGGCGCTCTGCTCGCGCTCTTTTTGACCGGTAACACCATCAACATCATGTCGGTGATCGGCATCATTCTGCTCTTCGGCCTGGTCACCAAGAACTCGATTCTGCTGGTCGACCTCACCATCCAGAAGCAAGAGTCCGGCCTCGACCGCGAGGCCGCGTTGCGGGCCGCCTGCCCGATTCGGCTGCGGCCGATCCTGATGACCGCGGTGTCGATGGTCTTCGGCGTGCTGCCGGTCGCATTGGCGATCGGCGAGGGGGCCGAGGCGCGCGCGCCGATGGCGATCGCGACCGCCGGCGGCATGACCACCTCCACCCTGCTCACCCTCTTCCTGGTGCCGGTCGTCTACGCCTATCTCGACCAGTTCGCGAGCCGCCTGCGCGGCCATGAGAAGCACGTCCGGAGCGACGAGGCCGGATAAGGGACGCTCGTGCCGGGATGAACGCGATGCTCCTGAATCCCCCGACCCGTTTGCCGGAAGCGATGGTCCAGCGTCGCGAAGTGCTGCTGACCCTGCTCCTCGTGCTGATCGTGATCGCCAGCCGGCTGGTTGCTCTCCCGGCGACGATATGGGACCAGGACGAGGCATATCTGGCGGCGGCAGTCATCGAGCCCGCGCCTGCCGCGGGCCACCCGTTTCCCCCGTATTCTCCCCTGTGGATCCTCCTCGGAAGAGCGGCGGCGGCCACCGGCCTCGACCCCGCGCGCGGCCTGCAGATCATGAGCCTGTTCTTCTCGATCGCAATGGTGCCGGCCTTGATCATCATGTGGTCTGTCCTGTTGCCACACCGTCAGGCCATTCTCGCGGCGCTGCTCTTCTCCGCCCTTCCGGGGCCGTGGCTGCTCGCCGGCCGCGCCTTCGCCGGCACCGCCGCCACCGCGCTGCTCGTGCTCGCCATGGCCTTCTGGATTGAGGGCTTCCCTTCCCGGCTGCGACTCGCATGCAGCTCGGTCGCCGCCGGGAGCGCCATTCTGATCCGTCCACAGCTCGGCGTTGCGCTCTTTCTCATCCTGCCTTGGATTTGGTGGCGCACCGAACGAGGCCAGAGGCGGTGGCTCGGCTTGCCCTTTACCGCCATGGCGCTTCTCGGCGCCGCCGGACTGGTCGCCCGGGCGGGGAGCCCCGGAGTGCTGGTCGACACCCTTCGCCACCAGACCGCGCAGCATCTCGCCCACCTCGGCGAAGCGAGCCGCTCTCTCGCCGCCTCCGGCCTCGCGGCCTCCCTCGGCGGGCTGCTGCCGGCGGTTCTTTGGGTCGGGTTGGCCGCCGTCGGCCTCCTCAGCCTCCTGTACCAAAGGGACTCGAGATTGCGGGCGGCGCTGGTGCTCTCCGGGCTCCTGCCGGTAGCGCTCTCGGTGTGGCTGTTCGCCGATCCCGGCCACGCCCGAAACGCGGTTCCCCTCCTCGCCCTGTCCTCCGGCTTCGTGGTGGCAGGAATCGCCCGCCTCGTGGGTGGTTTCGCCACCCACCTGGTGGTTGCCGGGGTGGTGGTTCTTGCCGCATTCACGCTGGTGCCGGAGCTCGCAGCCTATCGCCGCGAGCCGGCGCCGGTGCTCGAAGCCCTGGGTGCCGCCGAAGCGGCGGTCGGCGGCGACCGGACGATCTGCGTCGACCGCCGCCTGCAAGCCTTCGTCGAGTACGAAAAGGCCGCCGGCCGCCTGACCTCGCAGGTTCTCTTCGACCACGTGGCGGTACTCGACGGCGCCCCCGCCCTGCCCGGATCCTGTACAGTCGCAGTGCTCTCAGCCGGCCACCCGGAACTGGCGCGCATCGCGGGCCCTCGACTCAGATTCGTGCGTGAAGGCCGTTGGCTGGGTGGGCTCATCTGCAGCGAGTTCCGCGACGTGACCGTGGTCTTAACTTCACCTTCGCAACCTCGAACAAGGTGACCAAGGCCACCTCATGGGTTCGACGACACAGCGAGCAGTGGTGGAGGGCGTGCCGCCGCGTGGGCGGCGTCGCTACGAGGCGCACGGCCCCGCAGAGGCAGCGGCCGGGGAAGACCTGATCCTCAGACTTGGTCGGGAAACTATTGCTCGGTGCCGAGCGATTCGTCCGGCATGAGCGCCAGAATGCGCTCGTGGTGGACGGTGTCGACCGAGATGAAGGCAACTCCGACGTCGAACGATCCGTTTTCTGTCGGCCGTTCCCAAACCACCCTCCCGGTCGCCTCCACGATCTCGCTTGCTACTGTGATGACCAGCCGCAGATAGGAGTCGACCCCGAGCGATTCGTCGCTCGAGATCCTGACGCCGCCGAGCCCGATCTGACTGGTCTTCGCGACCATCTCCCCCGCCGCCGGACCGAGCCGGTGGATGAGGACCGCGTTCTCAGCCGAGATCCTTGGATACTTCCTTCGTGTGCTCTCGTCCAAGCTCATGCTCGACACCTCACCCACTATTGTAACTTGAGTGCGCAAGTCGGAGGCGGAAAACAGCCGGTTTTGAGGGATTTCAGATTTCGGATTGGCTGGCGGCCGGGAATCGCCGACCATCGGCCACTCGCTGGCGACGGTGCTTCACGGCGACCGAAGGCCGCCAGTAACCGCGCGAGGTCGTGGGCCGCACGACGCGAGGAGAGCTTGCTCTCAAAGCGGCGGCGGACCGCGACCGTGGCCGCGGGCACAGCCCGCGGTCGGCGGGCACGGAGACGGGCGCACCCTTGACACGAGGCGGCGTGTCAAGGAATCTGGCGAGCGGACGACGGACGGGAGGAACAGGCATGCGCAAACCCGTGACCCTGATCACCGGCGCCAGCGGAGAGATCGGCCACGGCCTGATCGAAGAGCTCGCCGGGGAAGGCATCTCCCCGATCATCACCATCGACCTCAAACCGCTCGAACCCGAGCTCGCGCGGAAGGTCACGCGTGAATACACCGGCTCGATCCTCGAGACCCATCTGCTGGAACGCATCCTCTCCGAGTTCGAGGTGGATACCGTCTACCACCTGGCGGCGATCCTCTCCACCCGGGCCGAGTTCACCCCGCTCACCGGCCACGAGGTCAACGTCGAGGGAACCCTCAAGCTCCTCGATTTCGCCCAAGCCCAGGGCGAGTCGCACGGCCGCCCGGTGGTCTTCCTCTACCCCTCCTCGATCGCCACCTACGGTCTGCCCGACCTGGCGAGGAAAACCTCCGCGGGCAAGGTGCGCGAGCACGAGTGGAACCAGCCCACCACCATGTACGGCTGCAACAAGCTCTACTGCGAGCACCTCGGCAACTACTTCGCCCACCACTTCAAGCAGCTGGCGGCCGAAACCCTGTCGGGCAAGGTCGACTTCCGCGGCATCCGCTTCCCGGGCCTGATCTCGGCGATCACCGTCCCCTCCGGAGGCACCTCCGACTACGCACCCGAGATGATCCACGCCGCCGCTCAGGGCCTTCCCTACGCCTGCTTTGTCCGGCCCGACGCCCGCATCCCCTTCATGGTCATGCCGGACGCGGTCGGCGCGCTGCTGCAACTGGCGCGGGTCGAGGGCGAGAGACTCGGCCAAACGGTCTACAACATCACCGCCTTCAACCCGTCGGCCGGCGAGATCCGCGAGTTGGTGCTCGCGGGCTTTCCCGACGCGAAAATCACCTTCGAACCGGACCTCAAGCGCCAGGCGATCATCGACACCTGGCCGGCCGACGTCGACGACCGCGCCGCCCGCGCCGACTGGGACCTGGCGCCGCGCTACGATCTGGAAAACGCCTTCTCGGAGTTCCTCATACCCCGGATCCGTAACTGTTACCGAGGGTGAAGGAAATCCGGAAGAACTCCGTGTTTCCCCGGAAACACCGCATTCCCAGTCACTTGTGGAAAATCAGAAAACCGCAAGATGTAGTGTTGACAACCGACGAAGACCCAAGATATAGTGGCTCAAGCCTGGTTAATTGATTCCGCGGGCCGGTGCTCCCAGATGCGTTACCAAGGGGATTTCTGCGCCGAAAAGCGGTCTCCGCAGGGGCAGAGGAGGTCGAGGACAGTACATGAAGGTCACGCGCCGTTTCACCCGCACCGGGGCAGATCCTTACCAGGGCATCGCGTTCACCAGCCGGTCCAGCGAGATTCGAAACCCGGACGGCAGCCTCGTCTTCGCCATGGAAGACGTGACGGTCCCCGAGACCTGGTCACAGGTGGCGGTGGACGTCCTCGTCCAGAAGTACTTCCGCAAGGCGGGCGTGCCCCAGACCGACGACAACGGGGACCCCCTGGTCGACGACAACGGCAACCCGGTGACCGGCCCCGAGCGCGACGCCCGCCAGGTCTTCAACCGGCTGGCCGGCTGTTGGACCCACTGGGGCCGCGGGCACGGCTACTTCGACAGCGACGAGGACGCGGACGCCTTCCACGACGAGCTCTGCCACATGCTGGCGGCGCAGGTGGCCGCGCCCAACTCCCCACAGTGGTTCAACACCGGCTTGAACTGGGCGTACGACATCACCGGCCCCGCCCAGGGCCACTGGTACTGCGACCCGAAGACCGGCGAGCTCAAGACCTCGGGCAACGCCTACGAACACCCCCAACCCCACGCCTGCTTTATCCAGTCGGTGAACGACGACCTGGTGAACGAGGGCGGCATCATGGATCTCTGGGTTCGCGAGGCGCGCCTCTTCAAATACGGGTCGGGAACCGGCAGCAACTTCTCACGGCTTCGCGGCGGCGGAGAGCCGCTCTCGGGCGGCGGCCGCTCCTCCGGTCTGATGTCCTTCCTCAAGATCGGCGACCGCGCCGCCGGCGCCATCAAGTCCGGCGGCACGACCCGCCGCGCGGCGAAGATGGTCTGCCTCGACCTCGACCACCCCGACGTCGAGGAGTTTATCTCGTGGAAAGCAGTGGAGGAGCGCAAGGTGGCCGCCCTGGTGGCCGGCTCGCGCCTGCTCAACCGCGAGCTGCAGAAAATCCTCGACGCCTGCTTCCCGGGCGAGGAAGGCGAGCCTCTGGTGGACCTCGGGGAGAACCCGCAGTTGTTCGAACAGATTGCCCAGGCCCGGCGCAACGGCGTGCCGGACGGGTCGATCCAGCGGGTGCTCCAGCTCGCGGTCCAGGGCGAGCGAAACTACCCGGTCGAGGAGTACGACACCGACTGGGATTCGGATGCCTATTTCACGGTGTCGGGTCAGAATGCCAACAACAGCCTGCGGGTCCCGAACGCTTTCTTCGACGCCCTCGAGGGAAATCACGACTGGGCGCTGCTCCAACGCACCGACGGCGAGGTCGCCAAGACGGTGCCCGCCGCCAAGTTGTGGAGCGACATCACCATGGCCGCCTGGGAGTGCGCTGATCCGGGACTGCAGTACGACGACACCATCAACGAGTGGCATACGTGCCCCTCCAGCGGCAGGATCAACGCCTCCAACCCCTGCTCCGAGTACATGTTCCTCGACGACACCGCGTGCAACCTCGCCTCGCTCAACCTGGTGCGGTTCCTCGACGACGAGGGGTCCTTCGACATCGAGCTCTTCCGCCACGCGGCGCGGCTGTGGACCATCGTGCTCGAGATCTCGGTGCTGATGGCCTCGTTCCCCAGCCGGCGCATCGCCGAGCTCAGCTACCGCTACCGCACACTCGGTCTCGGGTTCGCCAACATCGGATCGCTACTGATGCGCCAGGGCATCGCCTACGACTCCGACGAGGGGCGCTCGATCTGCGGCGCGATCACCGCCATCATGACCGGCGAGGCCTATGCCACCTCGGCCGAAATGGCTGCGGAGCTGGGCGCCTTCCCCGGTTTCGAGGACAACCGGGAGAGCATGCTGCGAGTGATGGGCAATCACCGTCGGGCCGCCTACAATGCCCCGGCGGAGATGTACGACGGCCTCACGATCCGGCCCCAGGGGCTCGAGGCAGAGACCACCCCGCCGGACCTTCTCGCTGCCGCTCGTGACGCATGGGACCGTGCTCTCGAGCTGGGCAGCGAGCACGGCTTTCGCAACGCCCAGGCGACCGTGCTCGCCCCGACCGGCACCATCGGGCTGGTGATGGACTGCGACACCACCGGCATCGAGCCCGACTTCGCGCTGGTGAAGTTCAAGAAGCTCGCCGGAGGCGGCTACTTCAAAATCATCAACCAGGGGATCCCGGCAGCGCTTCAGGCGCTCGGCTACGACCAGGAACAGATCGCCGACGTTGTCGCCTACACCGTCGGCCACGGCACCCTCGACGGCTGCCCCTCGATCGATCACGAGGAGCTGCGTCTGCGCGGCTTCACCGACGAGGTCCTGGCGAAGGTGGAAGCGGCGCTGCCCGTCTCCTTCGACATCGGCAACGCCTTCGCCCCCCACACCATCGGCGAGGACTTTCTTCGGCGCCTCGGATTCTCCGACCAAGATCTGGCCGACTGGAACCTCGACGTCCTCGACCGGCTCGGTTTCAGCCAAGAAGAGATCGAGGCCGCCAACGCCTGGGCCTGCGGCACGATGACCGTAGAAGACGCGCCTCACCTGGCGGAGGAGCACCTGCCGGTCTTCGACTGCGCCAATCGGTGTGGCAAGCAGGGCACGCGGTGCATCCGCTACGACGGCCATATTCTGATGATGGCCGCCGCCCAGCCCTTCATCTCCGGCGCCATCTCCAAGACCATCAACATGCCGGCCGAGGCCACCCTCGAAGACATCAAGCGGGCCTACTACCTCTCCTGGCAGAAAATGCTCAAGGCGGTCGCCCTCTACCGCGACGGCTCCAAGCTCAGTCAGCCGCTGAGCATCGCCATGGATGCCGAGGACGAAGCGGCCCTGGTGGAAGCGGTAGCCTCGGGCGATCCGGCCCAGGTAGCCGGGGCGATGGCCGAACGCATCGTGATCCGCTACCAGGCCCGCCGCCATCGGCTACCGCAGCGGCGCGGAGGTTACACCCAGAAGGCATCGGTCGGCGGACATAAGGTGTACATCCGCACCGGCGAGTACGAGGACGGCGCCGTCGGCGAAATCTTCCTCGACATGCACCGCGAAGGCGCGGCATTTCGCTCCCTCATGAACTGCTTCGCCATCGCGGTCTCGCTCGGCCTGCAGTACGGGGTGCCGCTCGACGAGTTCGTCGACGCATTCGTCTTCACCCGCTTCGAGCCCAGCGGCATGGTGGGAGGCCACGACCGGATCAAGATGGCGACATCGGTGATCGACTATGTCTTTCGCGAGCTCGCCATCACCTACCTCGACCGCGACGACCTCGCCCAGGTCTCACCCGAGGACATTCGCCACGACGCGGTTGGCGAGGGCTCCGATCAGCACAAATTACCGCTGAACCCCGACGATTTGGCAGAGGTCCACCCGATCGCGGTGGGGCAGAGCGGCGGCGGGACCACCCCGCGGGCGAGTGCACCGGCGCCCGGCCGAGCAACAGCGACGACCACCAGCCGCAACCCGAGCGCGGTGCAGAAGGCGCGCTACATGGGCTACGAGGGCGACCCCTGCCCCGAGTGCGGCGCCCTGACCCTGGTGCGCAACGGCACCTGCCTCAAGTGCGACTCCTGCGGCGGAACGACTGGTTGCTCCTGACGGAGCAATGTTCTGAATTCTCAATTTTGAATTTTTAATTGCCGGCGCGCGGTCCCGTCAAGTGGCTTGAGCATCCTGCCCGCGCTTCGAATCGAAGGCAACGAGCGAAAGGCTCTGTGTCATGACTGAATTGATCTACCGAGTTGATCCTGAGGGGCGCCACCAACCCGACCCGCCGAACGACGCCCTGGAGGCCCGCGAGCGGCTACTCGATGGAAACCACAGGTTTGTTGAGTTGTTCGAGAAGCAGCAGATAGTCCATGTGTCGCCGGAAGCAGTCGGCATCAGTCCAGATGGCGACGCCATCCCGCAACGACCGTTCGCTGCGGTCCTCGGATGTGCCGACGCAAGGGTGCCTACCGAGCTTCTCTTCCGCTGTCCGAGCAACGCCCTCTTTGTAGTTCGCGTCGCCGGCAACGTCGGCGGCGCCGAGTGCGTGGGAAGTCTCGAGTACGCAGTGGCCACACTTGCCGAGAGCCTTCGGGTGATCGTCATCCTCGGTCACAGCAGCTGCGGCGCGGTGATCGCAGCTGTGGATTCCTACCTCGATCCTCAGTCCTACCCTTCTACCTCGGCGCCCTTGAGGTCGATCATCGACCGGATTCTCCCCGCCGTCCGCATGGCGGATAACGCCCTGGCAGCGGCCCATGGCGGCCGCACCGCCGACAGTCCCCGCGGCCGCCAGGCGCTGATCGAAACGTCGGTGAGGGTGAACGCAGCGTTGACGGCAGCCTCGATACACTCAGCACTTTCCTTCCCCGTTCAATTCGGGGTCTTCGACCTGGTCAGCCGCGAGGTCGATCTGAGTGAACCTCCCGTCGACACGGAGGCCATGCTCACCCTCGCGGCTGAGGTGGCGGCCTCCGACCGAATCCGGCAAGCCCTGGAATCATGATCCGGGTTTTTTTGAGGTCCCGCGGAACACGTTCGGCCCTGGTGTTGGCGGTGTTCGCCGGCATCTACACCGCAGGCGCGCTGATGTTGCATGTCGAGGTG
>JBGMRN010000022.1:22159-25448 GCA_048061535.1 Thermoanaerobaculales bacterium
GTTTTCAACCACGCCACTTGAGCCACCGCGCCCCCCTTCTCTCGACTGATCCCGAGTCGAGAATATCGCGCAAGCGGATCGACTGCAAGGTTTAGTCCGTTCTCGTCCGCATATCTCACCAGCTTCCAGCTGCGGGCGGCGATGCACCGCGCGCAGCTGGATGGAATCTGTTTGACTCAACATCTTACTCACGATATACTCATACCATGAGTATACGGCTTCAGGTGATCATGAGCGAGACTGAGCTTGAAGCCGTTCGCGCAGCTGCCCACGAGAGAGGCGTGACGATGTCGGAATGGGTGCGGGAGGCCCTGCGAAACGCCCGCCGGAGGGTCGCGGCCGGCGACGGCGAGCGCAAGCTCGCGGCGATCCGCGCCGCCGTACGTCATGAGTATCCCACGGCCGACATTGACCTGATGCTCGCCGAGATCGAACGCGGCTACGGTGAGGAGAGCGCGTGATCCTGGTCGACTCCAACGTCCCAATGTACCTGGTGGGCGCCGAGCATCCGCACAAAGTCGATGCTCGTCGTCTGCTCGAGCGCGCGGTGGCCGAGAAACGCCGCCTCGTCACCGACGCCGAGGTACTGCAGGAGATCCTCCATCGGTACGTCGCCATCAAACACCGCGATGCCATCCAGCCGTGCTTCGACGTCTTGCTCGAGGTCGTCGACGAGGTGCTGGCTGTGAACCTCGAGATCGTCCAACGTGCTCGGGAAATCGTAATCGGTCACCATGATCTGACGGCGCGAGACGCCGTCCACGTCGCGGTCATGCGCCAGCACGGTATCGCGGAAGTCCTCAGCTTCGACCGCCACTTCGACGGCCTCCCGGGTATCACACGCGTCGTCTGAGTCGATGTCAAACCCTTGCCTGATGGCGATTTAACGCACAGGTTGGCGCTACAGGCCATGGACTGGTGTCGCAGCGATCGGAGTGGCGCCGTGGTTGCTTACGGCTGAGACCTGCCGAAACCGAAGCCGGTCTCCGGATCGGAGAAGACCCTCCCCCCGCTCGCGGCCCGGTTATTGACGTGATAAATCCCACCCTCGATCAACTGCCTGGGCCGACGCGGCATCTCCCCACGCCCGCCCGACCACAATTTCTCAGGATCTTGGGATCTTGGAATCTGGCGCCGATTCGGGCGCGTCCCCGATCAGAAGACGACAGCGGTGCTCCGTTGTTCCCGTAAAGAGTGATGAAATTTAAACACAGTCCCTTGTAAAATTTGGAGAATTGCAGGCTACCAGAAAGTCTCGATTCCGTAGGCCGAAAAGCACTCATCCGACGTCAGCACGACCAGGCATTCAACCTTCGCCTGCGCAACGAGAAGGCGGTCGAACGGATCGCGATGATGGAGAGGAAGCTCGGCGTATGCCGAGAGGTGCGGCAGCCCGAGTTCGAGCAACCGGAGCTCACGCGACGTTACTGTCGCGTCGATGAACTCGGAGAACGACATGCCGAGATCGAGCTTGCCGATGTTGACCTTGACGGCGATCTCCCAGAGGCTCGCCATGCTGAGCACCTTGTCCCGCGCCGGGTCGGCGAGCACCCGCCCGGCGGGTGCGGACAGCCGCGGATCGTCGAACACGAACCACAGGAAGGCGTGGGTGTCGATCAGGATGGGAACCATCAGACGTACTCCGAGAAGTCCTCCGGCGTGTCGTCGAAATCGGGCGCCATCCGGTACGAGTCGTTCTTCACGCACCCGCGTTCGAGGGGCTGCCGCTCCTTGGGAATAGGCCGCAGTTCAGCGACTCTCTTGCCGCGCTTGGTGATGACAAAGGTCTTGCCCTTCTGGACCTTGCCGATGATCTCAGAAAGGTGGGTCTTCGTCTCGAACAGGCCGATTTCATCTGGTTCCATAAAAACTAGTTATCATACTAGTTGGTTTCTGTCAACAACGAGCGCCGGTATCTGCCGGCCGCTGGAGGAAGCTGTGAACCGTGCCGCGCACCGCTTCGCAGAACTTCAACACCCCGCCAACTCTTCTGTAAGTGCTCGCCATAGCCCGTCTTGACGCCTGGCACTCAGCGACAATTACTCGTATGCACCGACGACAATTACACTTGTGAAGGTTTAAACACTGTCCCCTACAATAATGCGTCAAACGCTGGAGGAGTGGAGCGATGACCCTTCGCTGGTGCGTGACTGGACTGGCCGAGGCCGAGAAGCGTTTCCGGCGGGTCAAGGGCTTCCGGACTATGCCTTCGTTGACGGCCGCTCTCCATGCCTCCCTCGAGGGGCCTCAAGCATTCGACACCGCCTCAGAGGTCGCGTAAGATGATTCGCCGACCACCGTCGACTTTCCACGCACGGAGAACGGGACATCCCCCTGTCAAGAAACAAGTTTGCTATAATTGTGACAGCAAATAGGTGCTAGCGCGTCAAGCGTTTTTGAGCCGAGGGATACAGTGGAAATCGCACAAGGACCCGTCGTCGACATGGGCTTTCCGGAAAAACTCTCCGCAAGGAGCGAGGGCTCACGCAGCAGGTGCTGGCGGACACTTTCCGCGTGCACGTTGTCCAGATACACCGTTACGAGGCCGGCAAGACACAGCCCACTCTCGACATCATTCGTAAGCTCGCGTTCGCTCTCTCAGTCAGTGCTGATGAGTTCATTTTCGACAAGGACGAGCGCGGCCCGGACGACGAGCTCAGGCTGCAGTTTGAGGCCGTTTCAGCCTTCGACGACGGGGACAAGGCCGTCGCCAGGAATCTTCTGGAAAGCCTTATCCTCAGGCATCAGTCAAAACGCTGGGTGTCAGGGGAAAAGGCCAGCTGAAATGGACGGGTACACGACATGACAAACATCAAGGTCATCGTGGAGAAGCACTCGGACGGCTACGTCGCCTACCCCCTGGGGCTCAAGGGCGTCGTAGTCGGTGAGGGGGACACCTACGGGGAGGCTCTCGCCGACGTCCGTTCAGCCATCCGGTTCCACATCGAGACCTTCGGAGACGAGGTGCTTCAAACCGATCCACCCGTCCTCGAGGCATTCGTCGCCGAGGCCGGCGTCACCATCTGATGCCGAAGTTTCCAGTTGACGCGCCGAAGACGCGCGTCATCAAGGCGCTTCAGGCTCTCGGCTTCGAAATCGTTCGCGAAGGCAATCACATCGCCATGGTCCGACAAGACCCCGACGGCTCCCGCACACCGCTCACCATGCCGAACCACAAGAAGCTCAAAAGCTCCACCCTCCGCACCATGTGCAATCAGGCCGGGATCCCCAGAAACGATTTCCTCGACGCCTATGAAAAAGCCGGTTGATGTCCCGCAGGGGACCGAGG